>JBDLKB010000060.1:0-6777 GCA_039714055.1 Chloroflexota bacterium | reverse complement strand
GCCATAGTTGCGCGCCTAATCAGCGATTGACATAGGGCTAGAGATTTCCGAATCTGGTTGCTTGATACGCATGAATTGCACCAGAATCAGTGACACCGTCACTAGAATGGCACCGGCGATAAATGGAGCTTGAGCTCCGTAAGTAACCCAAATAGCGCCTCCTGCTACGGGAACAATGACGGCAGCAATGTGATTGATGGTCTGTTGAAACGATAGGTTCGAGGTGATTTCCTCGGGTGTCACGGCAATCTTTTGGAAATATGTCGTAAGCGCCAAATTGAATCCAAATAACACATTGTCTACAATGTAGAACACAAACAGCACTGGCAGATAATCAACGAACGCGTACCCTAGAAAGATAAATATCAGAGTGCCGAATGCGGCGCTTAGGATCCACCGTTCTCCTACTTTCGACACCATTCTGCCCACTGCCTGCAGGGCATAAGTGTTGATGATGCTGTTAATGAGAAACAATGTTGCCGTCGTGTCCACTGAGATTTGGTGATTCTTTACCAGAAGGAAGATGGCAAAGGTAGTAAAGATGTGCCTGCGGCTTCCCATCAAGAATGCCAATAGGTAAAAGAGCCAGTATTCGCGGCGGAGAATAATCTTTCGCTTTTGTGGCAGATGATCCCCTGACCGGCTAAATGGTAACAGCAACAATCCGCCTGTCGCAACGATCACTCCAACGATAGTAAATAGTTGACGATAGCCGATGCGACTGGCGAAGAGGTATACTGCGATAGTGGCAGCAAGCGCAGATATCGCCCCCAAGCTTCGCAATTGCCCCAGGATCTTGGGAGTCTGCTCTTTGCCCGCTGTCATCAAGAGAACGCTGGTACTGCTAGGACCAAAAAAGTGGAAACCTATTGACATCAAGAATGTACTGATCAGTAGAAAGGTGATCGTCTCTGCCTGACCCATCAATAGCACTCCGACCCCAAGCATCGTCACGCTGAATGCCATTATTCGAGTTTCTGAGAGAACCAGCGCCAAGACTCCCGCCATCACCCCCAGCAAACCCGGTATCTCACGAAAAGATTGAATCCATCCGATGCTTCCAGCCCCGATTCCGATCTCTTCAACCGCAAAGTTGTTGAACATCGCCTGCCAGATGCGAAATCCAAAGTACAGGATCAAGTTCGAGGCAACAAGGTATATCGTGGTGCGGCGGTGTTTGCGAAATAGCTCAATCAAGTCTCTTCTCTATATAATCCAAGTAAATAGCATTTGAAAGGGGCGGCACTTGACCAACATCGATAATAGACCTTGCCGGCGCACCTACATCGTCAACCTGTCGGTTTGATATGACGGTGAATTGTATCAATGCCGCTATCCCCCGCCAATTGACCGGTGATTACCTCACTGCCAGCAAATATAGTAAACTTCCAAAAAGGTGACCGATGAATCGCGTTCTAGTAGTAGAGGATGAACCGGCTGTGGCTATGGGGCTAACATATTCCATCGCTGCCGCTGGCTATGAAGTTCAGCTAGCACAGACTGGCAAAGAGGCGCTGGAGAAAGCAATTGATTACAAGCCGGACCTCATCGTTCTTGATCTTCGTTTACCCGATATTGATGGAATAGAGGTTTGCCGGCAGATGCGTGCCCGCGATCTGACGCAGCCTATCCTCATGCTTACTGCGCGAGATACTACCCGCGACAAGGTGGAGGGGCTGAATGCCGGGGCTGACGACTATCTCACCAAACCCTTCGAGGTAGATGAACTCTTGGCGCGCCTTAATGCTCTATTACGACGCGTTCGACCAAAAGATACAGATACTATGACTCTCTCGATTGGTCCATTCACAATAGACTTCGAGGCGATGCAGGTGCACCGCAACCAAGAGTTGTGTCACCTCACCGTCACCGAGTTCCGCCTTCTAAGTCACCTGGCAAAGAACGCAAACAAGGTATGTGATCGCCACACCCTCATTTCAACCGTCTGGGGCTACCAGGAATATGTTGGTGATCCTCGAACCGTGGATGTTCACATCAGACATTTGCGTCAGAAGCTGGAGTCTAATCCAGATGAACCCAGGTATCTGATCACGGTTAGGGGCGCAGGCTACATGTTCCGTCACAATTTTGATTAAGGAATCTTCATAAAACGTTAACGCAGATTCAACCTATGGCGTAGCAATTCGTTGTAGAATGTGGATGTCGATTCAGTAGGAGGTTGATCATGACAAAGAAACGAATTCTGACAGTCGGTGCCATAGTGATCGTCGTTGCTGCTCTAAGTGGGCTCATATTCGGTGCCGTATCGGCAGATGAAGACGAGAGGCCATCAAAGGATGGTGTCCTGGTGATAGATGTCCAGGAAGGCAGTCCTGCCGATCAAGCTGGTCTCGAACGGGGTGACATTATTCTCAAGATCAATGACCAGGAGGTCAATACCGCTGCGGATATTGTGTCAATTGTTCGAGACCTGGAAATTGGCGACGAGCTAGCAGTACAAGTCCGTCATGGTGGTGAGATCAAGATCATAAGCCTTGTCCTTGAGGATTCAGAACAAGGGTATCCCCAGATGGGTGTGATGTTGGAGCGAGGACTGGCTGCGCGAGTGTCACGATTTGTGGGCAGGGCACCAGACGGAATGCGAGGCATGGCTTTGTTCATCCGACCCTCCATTGATACTCCCGGCGCTCTTGTGGTTAAGGTGGTCGAAGACAGCCCGGCTGAGTCTGCTGGGATCCAACCCCGCGATCTGATCATCAGCTTTGATGGAGATCCAATCGAGAATTACGGTGACCTGGTAAGAACAGTTCGCAGTTACCAGCCTGGTGACACGGTCCAAATCACATTGGTCCGCGGCGAAGATGAAATTTCATTTGAGGTTGAACTTGGATCAACCTCCAAGGGCGAAGATGAAGGCACAGCATTTCTCGGGGTTGTGGTGTATCCAGTAGCAGGACCACAGCAACTTGAATGGAGGAAACTTCCTGTTCCAGGAGACTGGATGCACTGTGAGGAAGACGACTGTGAAGGCGAGCCCTTTCGCGAACGACTGCGCGAGTTCTTTGATTATGATGACGAATGGCGCCCTATGCCGCCAGTAATGGAACGATTTCTCCACCAGAGGCGATTCCGCATCCCCCTCCCTATGCCTCACCCATTTGACCAACCTGAAGATGGGGGCCCGAGTGGCTGGTGGCATTTTGATAGATGGAAATTCAGCAATGCCCCCGATGACAGCAGAGGCCTGGTTAATCCTGGATCAAGGATGGACACAAACAACGATAAATCAGGTCAGGGACAGAACCAGAGCAAGTCTGGCGCCTAACTTGAGACTAGATTTGGTGCTTCTAACATAGAGTGAGAACTAGGCGATGCGTTCAATACGAACAAGGTTAATACTAAGCTACTGCCTTGTGGGTCTAACCGCCGCTCTGGCGGTTGGACTCGTTACGCTTGCCATCGCCAACACCTATTTCGATCGTGTAGAGACAAGATATCTCTCACAGAGCGCTGGAGAGATTGCCACTAACCTTGGAACCATCATCGACGATGTAGTGAGCGTTCAGCCGCAACTGCGTGGTAATGGCGCACAGATAGCAAGACCTAGAACCATTGATGTTGAATCGAGCGCGATCAATCAACGACTCCGCACCATTGCTGCTTTCTTTAGTTTCATGGCTCAGTCCCGCGTAGCCATTCTGGATGCGCAGGGAGAACCCATCGTACAATCTGCTCCTGACTGGGTCGAGAAATATGTCAAGGTTGATCTTGACGCTGAAGGGCCTCTCAAAATCTCACTATTGGACGCGATCAGCGATGCTGTTGCTGATGAGTCAAAGACACCTGCAATAGTCAGTGTTCGACCAAACATGATGGGTGGGGGATGGTGGATGGAGGTCTTCAAGTCAAGAGTGGACTCGAACAACGCAGGTCGCGTGGCAGACTTGGATTTTGCTGTATTGCCGCGCTCTGATTTGACTGTACGCGAGCCGGTTAAACTCGACAACGGAAGAATCGTAGGGTTCGTAGAATTGTCAGATGGTCCAGCCTATGGGGAAGCCATGCTTCGAGGCATCCGTCTTGCCTTGCTCGGGGGTGCGATCGCTGCACTGATTTTGGCGGTGATCGTTGGTGTATTATCCGCACGTCAGTTTGTTCGTCCTTTGCATTCCTTGGGAGCTACAGCAGACAGACTGGCGGCAGGAGAGCTGTCCGCTCGATCTGATATCACTCGCTCTGACGAGGTGGGGTTGCTGGCGCAACGATTCAACGTCATGGCGGATCAACTTGAATCTATGGTCAAGAGAACTGTATCAGACCGTGAATCGCTGCGGCGATTTGTTGCCGATGCCTCTCATGAACTGCGCACGCCGTTGACCGCTCTCAAGACCTTTTTCTCCATATGGTCCAGATCCGACTCCAGTGGTGAGAGTGATGCCGAGATGCTCCAAGCCAGTCAAGAGCAGATACAACGTCTTGATTCACTTACTACCAGTCTCCTCACGTTGTCACGCCTGGACACCCAACTCGACAACGAGTTGTTCAGAGTTGCGGACATTCGTCCCGTTATTGCTAGCGCTGCAGCTGCCTTTTCTCCACAAATGGAAGCAGCGCATCTTTCACTAAATCAGGAGATTCCCTCTACTCCAGTGATCGTTCGGCACGATGCTGAACTGCTCGGAAGCGCAGTCAACAACCTGCTATCGAACGCGCTGAAATTCAGTTCACCAGGAGGTAGTGTAACCATTGGCTTGTCTACATCTTCCGGAAACGCAATGGTGTGGGTACAAGACAGTGGCCCAGGCATTGCCAAAGCGGAACGCGAGAGGTTATTTGAGCGCTTTTATCGCGCCAGTACCTCCCGAGGCACTGAAGGAAGTGGACTTGGACTTGCGTTGGTCAAAGCAGTAGCAGAGGCCCATGGTGGGCGGGTGACGTTGGAAGGAGACGGATACAGTCGTTTTACCTTGGTGCTGCCCCTGGCATCTGAGTCGCAGGTGACTTTGTACCTATAGTCTGCATCCTAGTCACCATCCTAGCCCACATCAGCCTGCGCTTCAACCGCCGAATCATCTGCCTTCCTGATTCTGCATCTCCCTTATCCGCGCTGTATTCCTGCAACACCAACATATGTGCTAGTTGTCTCACTTCATGTCTGCCCTTTGCGATCCACTCTCCGCCCCAGGTTTTGTCAGCCCACAATGACAACCAGCTTGACATGCGGTCAGAGAACTCGTACGCCGTATCTCCTATCTGATAGGGGACACCAACTCGATCAGCATAGACCACCAAACTGCGATATGCATCCCGCAAGTGAATATGGGGACTTGACCGTTTTGTCTTACCAATGGCACGGGTTATTACAAATATGACAGTGATGAGAGTAACTATTGTTATCACCACCACCGCACCGTTAGGTCTAGTAAAACTGTCCAACAACCACTTTGTAGTAGTGCTTGTCAGTTCCATAGAAGCAGGCAATGGATCACGTTCTGCAACTGAGATGGCTGCAGTGGGTTCGAACCCAACCCAGCCATGAGACGGAAAATACAGTTCCGGCCAAGAGTGTGCGTTGGCTTCTGAAATTCTGTATGCACCTTGATCATTGATCCACTCGCCAGGGGCGTAACCGATGGCAAGTCTCGCTGGGATTCCCGCTATTCGAGCCATCATTACCATGGCTGAAGCGTAATAGTCGCAATACCCTTTCTGCTGTTCAAACAGGAAATAGTCCACTACATCACGACTGGCTGGTGGTTCCTCCAGATCAAGGCTATATTCATAGTCTCGCAGGAAGCTTTGTATCGCTATGGCCTTCTCATATGCTGTCTGTTCATTGGATACTATCGAGTGTGTTAATGTCAATACCCGGGCGGGAAGTGTATCTGGTACATCCAGGTACCGGTCAATCACCCATAGAGGATACTCCTCGCTTGCCAGTTTCAGTTCTTCGACACTTGGTCTAGCGGCGTTAGCCCGAACAGTGTATGTTTCATCTAGCACCGATGCGCCGAATATGTCGATATCTTCTGTTGGCCACTGTCTTGCTGATGGAGGAACGCGATAGGCTAGGTTGATGGGAACGGATGCCTGCACCAGGTTGCCTGAGGTGAACAGCATAAGGGAGGTGTCCGAAGCCACGGTGATGTCAAGTTCGATGATGTTCTGATCTTCATCCGGTGTGATCATGTCCTTGGCGTTGAATGCGCGCGTAGTGAGTTCGTTCGTTGCCCAGCCACCTCCAGTGTATCGGTCGTAGTTTACAGATCTTAGATAAATCGGATAGGGATCTTGACTAATCGTAGAGAGCCGGAGCCAGATTGCAGTATTTTCGCCAAGTTCTGGTCCCGTTCCCAGAAGGTGAATCCGAGGCAGCCCCGGAGTTGTAACTGAATCAATTGCAGCACGACCGAGTCTCTCTTGTCGCAGTCCCAAGGATGTGCCTACACGTTCGGTTTGTAGCCCGCGTGTGTATTTGATGATCTGCTGTATTGACATGTTGGGTGCCACTACTGAAGCACCCACCAATACAATAGTCAGTCCAGCCACTGCCAAACCTACATCAAGGCCAGTGTCTTCCGGATAGCCTATCTGTTCATTATCCCAACGGTTCCTCAAACCTCCGTAGCGAGCTAGCGCTATCAGGGGGAGTGCTGCGGCGAGAATGCTGATCAACGGAGCTGGTTTGACATATGTGTATGACAACACTGCTGCTGCAAGCGAGGCGGGAATCGCAACGGCCTGCAGCGGTCTCTTTCGTATCCAATATGTGATCACGCACCATGTAGAAGCCATCCACAGAACAAAGTGCCAGGT
>JBDLKB010000059.1:0-6812 GCA_039714055.1 Chloroflexota bacterium | reverse complement strand
GGTGGAGAGATGTCATATGTGTTGGTGAATGATCTCAAGGATGATCATTTCACAGCACGAGTCTTTATCCAAAAGGATGGCAGCACCCTAGAGGTGGATGCTCGCCCCTCAGACGCAGTTGCTGTAGCTGTTCGTGCTAATGTGCCGGTGTTTGTGGCTGAAAAAGTCATGGATGAAGCAGGGATCTATCCTGAGGAAGACATCCGGTTTGCCGCGGATAAGGACATGCAAGGGCAACATGACGTATTTGCTGACTTCCTGGACACGCTGGATGTAGACTCAGACGAGTAGATTGCTCACCTTTGTTCAGCGGGAGGATTGAGTAATCCCAACCGGCTGCTAAAGCAGAATTAGACCCTTCGCATTACATCAAGAATAGGACGAAAGATGAACAGCGAGACACCACCTTCAACGATGCTCGAAGAAGAATTGACGCCAACCAACTACGAGGCGGAAGAGTCTGTACTTGGCGCCATCCTGATGAACCCACAGGCACTGTACGATGTACTGCCCATCCTGCAAAAGACACAATTTGCCTCCCTTCGCAGTCGTTGGGTATGGGACGCTATCATCGCAATACATAATCGCCATGAAGCCATCGATGCAATTACAGTTGCTAACGAATTGGAAAACCAAGGCAATCTAGCGAATGTGGGCGGCAGTCGATATCTGAACGACTTGCTCGATGCAGTCCCAAGCGCCATCAACGCAGTGAGTTATGCTCGTATTGTGGAGCAAGCCGCAATCCGCCGGAGGCTATTGGATGCTGCAACATCGATCGCTAACCTGGCGCGCAGCCAGAACGAGACAATCGAGACGGTTCTCAACCGCTCTGAGGCTGCTGTTTTCGCCGTGTCTGAACATCGCATAACCCGCGAGATCCAGCCTGCCAGTGATGTTGCAAGAGTCTACTATGACCAGGTGCAGAGACTGTCACAACTAAAGGACGAGTACCTTGGGATTCCCACCGGTTTCTCATTGATCGATCGTTATCTCAACGGACTTCAGAAGCAGGATCTAGTCATCGTAGCTGGCCGTCCGGGCATGGGCAAAACTGGTCTGCTGTTGAACATTGCCCTAAACGCAGCACGATTCAGGAATCAGGTGGTCGGCGTCTTTAGTTTGGAGATGAGCAGCGAACAACTTGTGGGTAGATTGCTAGCATGCGAGACCGGTATTGATTCACAAACACTGCGACGGGGAAAACTCAATTCCGACGAGTGGGGTAGATTCACCGAATCTGTAGGTAGACTGAGTGAATACCGGCTGTTCATTGACGACACTCCGTCTATTACTCCAATGCAGCTTCGAACCAAGTGTCGACGCCTTTACTCCGAATTCAACTTGGACCTGATAGTACTTGATTATCTCCAGCTCATGCAGGGTGACACACGTACAGACAACCGGGTGCAGGAGATCAGTCAGATCTCAAGGCAATTGAAAGGACTCGCCCGCGAACTAAACGTGCCGGTTCTTGCCGCTGCCCAGCTTTCACGAGCGGTGGAACAGCGTCAAGTCAAGAAACCGATGCTCTCCGACTTGCGAGAGAGCGGAAGCATCGAGCAAGATGCAGACGTGGTAATGTTCATCTACCGAGACGAATACTATAACCAGGAAACAACTGACAAGCCCCACATAGCCGAGATCAATATCGCCAAACACCGCAACGGCCCAACAGGATCAGTTGATCTCTACTTCCAGAAGGAGCTGGCGCAATTCCACAGCTTGCAGCGCCAAAGTATCAAACAGTGAGCATGCAGGGTTTTGGCGGATTTCAATCGGGGCAACAGACCATCGTTCCGGTTCCAGTGCGGTTCTTTAGCGACCTCCTGCCTATCATTGACCACCTAGGCGAACTCCAAGTAACTCTGTATGCGCTTTGGGCACTCTCACGGAAAGAAGGAACTATTCGTTGGCTGAACCGCCACGACTTTACGGATGATCCTATTCTGATGGGGGCACTTGCTCAAGGTCATCGATCTACAGATGCCGCCTTGGACGAAGCACTCGAACGCGCTGTTGCCCGCGGCACATTGCTAGCAGTCACCATGGAAGGCGCGGAAGGCACTGAGTGCTTTTATTTTCTCAACTCGGAAAAGGGAAGAGATGCTATTGACATGATCACCAGAGGCGAATGGCTGCCCGAGGTGGAGCGTTCGTTACCTGTGTCCCTCGCCGCTGAACGACCCAACAGCTTTGTACTTTATGAGCAGAACGTGGGCCCTCTAACACCTATGATCGCAGAACAGTTGCGCGACGCGGAAGAGAGCTACCCCACAGGGTGGATCGAAGAAGCCATTCAGATTGCAGTTAACAACAACGCTCGTAGTTGGGCATATATCTCACGAATTCTGGAGCGCTGGAATGCAGAAGGAAAAAAGGACACGCAAGATAGAAGAGATACTGAAAGAGACGATGACTGGTATCTCCGGGGAGAAGACAGTGACATTGTCAGAAGCTAAATCTCAACCTCAGGTCGATGAGATGCCGGTCTCAATTCAATCATTTACTTGCGAATTGTGCGGGGGAAAGGGTTTCGTAATCCCAGACGTCTCAATTGATCACCCCGATTTTGGGCATGCGGCACCATGTCAATGTCGCAGTAAGCATATAGGTGCTCGCAAGCTTTCCCAGTTTGATGCTGTAAGCCAGCTGCGCCATTTGAGTAATTTAACCTTTGAATCATTCCGTCCAATAGGAATCGGACTCACTGAGGATAAGCAAAGGAATCTTCAAGGTGCCTATCAAGCCTGCATGCGGTTTGCAGATGAACCAGAAGGATGGATGATGCTGCGCGGAGGATACGGGTGTGGCAAAACCCACTTGGCAGCAGCAATCGCCAATCATCAAATGGATAAGGGTCGTGAGGTAATATTCATCACTGTGCCTGATCTGTTGGATCACCTACGCGCTACTTTCAATCCCAAGGCTGGTACAGCTTTCGATGAACGTTTCCAACAAATCAAGGACAGCGCAATGCTGATTCTGGACGATCTTGGAACCCAAAGCAGCACTCCCTGGGCGCAGGAAAAATTATTCCAGATACTCAATGCTCGTCACATTAGCAAACTGCCTACGGTCATCACAACCAATCTGGAGTTGGAGGATTTTGACCTTCGACTGCGCTCGCGGTTGGCAGATCTAACGCTGGTACAGATCGTCACCATTACCGCCCCCGATTTTCGCCAGACTGGAGTAGCGCAAGGATTTCACGAGCTTTCCAGCTTGAGCATACACGCCAATAAAACCTTTGCCACATTCGATCTAAGAAAAGATCTCAAGCCGGAACATCGCAAGAATCTAAAGCAGGCATATGATATTGCCCAGAAATTCGCCCAGTCACCCAAAGGGTGGCTCTTTCTCACAGGCGCCTATGGAAATGGAAAGACACATTTGGCAGCAGCTATCGCCAATCATTGGCGGCAGCAGGGACTCCCAGTCCTGTTCATCAGCATCCCTGATCTCTTGGACGAACTGCGTGCCACGTTCCATCCCAACAGCACGGAATCATATTCCGCTCAATTCCACCGTGTACGGTCTGCGAGCCATCTGATCCTAGACGATCTAGGCTCACAACAAACATCGCGTTGGGCAAACGAGAAGCTCTTTCAGATCATCGAATACCGACACAGCGCTCAGCTCACGACGGTGCTCACCACTGCACAACGCTACAGCAATCTGGATGAAAGGTTACGAAGTCGTCTATCAGATACCGAGAACTGTGTGATATACAGCATCAAAGCTCCACGATACTATTCGGGCAAGAGCATATCTGATAAGCATGGGGAACAAAACGTTAGCCCATACTGAGCAGTCCCCTCGAACCACTCTCTCGTTATGACCAGTCACCTACAGCTACCTTTGCGCCGTTATGCTCGTATTGGCTTGGGGACACTCTTGTCAATCTTGTTCATACTAGCGCTGAGCGGATGCTACGCCGAAGGTACAGGTCCAGCAACCACCAATGAGCCCACGGAACAGTTGGCAAGTCAAGAGACTGCAATCATAGCCACCAAACCCGTGATCCAGGAAACTGCAACCCTGGAAGTAATTATCACCGAGGAGATTCCGTCGCCACCACCCGCTGCCACCCCTATTCAAAGCCCAACACCAAATCCTACACGACCATCACCATTTGTTCATGGAGTAGAATGGCATCAGGTTGGGTATGGTGAAACCCTAGGATACATCGCGGTTCAGTATGACACCACCATCGAGAAGCTGATGGAAGCAAATGGCATTGAGAACCCAAATCAACTCAGTCAGGGACAAACCATCATGGTGCCTGCGATGCGGCTGAACTATGGTCCAATAGACAAGCTGCTGCCAGATAGTGAGGTGGTATTAGGACCAGCCAGCTCTCAGTTTGATGTTGATGCATTTGTATTGGAGCATGGCGGCTATCTATCCTATTACACGGAGATAGTCGAAGGTAAGGAATACACCGGGGCAGAAATCGTTGAGGTACTTGCCAGTCAATTCAGTGTAAGTCCCCGCCTGCTGCTAGCTTTACTCGAATTCAAATCTGGCTGGGTCACATTACCCTATCCAGCCCAGGACACCCTATATTACCCCATGGGTCAGGTAGTTAGCGGATGGGATGGACTGTTCATCCAACTCAGTTGGACCGCAAACCAATTGAATCATGGATTCTATCAATGGGATGCCAACCGCTTGTACAGTACCAGCTTGCAGGATGGAATTCAGTTAGCCTTCCATCCCTCACTCAATGCAGGCACTGTGGCGATACAGCACTTTCTCTCCCTGAACAATTGGTACGAACTGTGGCAGCATCAAGTCACTTGGGATGGCTCCTTTATGGCAGTTTACCACTCGCTTTTTGGGGATCCTTTTTCATATCAGACCGACCCTTTGATCCCTCCTGATCTGACTCAACCTGAATTTACGCTGCCATGGAGGGACGGTAAACAATGGTATCTCAGCAGTGCGCCGCACTCTGGCTGGGGCACGGGTGGTGGCTGGGCAGCACTTGACTTTGTGCCCGAGGGTGAAGATCTGGGGTGTTTCCATTCCGATGCTTGGGTAAATGCCATAGCTTCCGGTGTGGTTATAGAGAGTCATGACGGTCGCGTGGTAGTGGATCTAGACGGCGATGGTTTCGTGCAAACCGGTTGGACCATCCTATACATGCATGTAGCAGAGCGTGACCGGGTACCGGTGGGAGAATGGGTGGCAACAGGAGACAAGATCGGGCACCCATCCTGTGAAGGTGGATTCAGCAACGGCACTCATCTGCACATCGCACGCCGCTACAACGGGCGCTGGATGGAAGCAGCAGGGGACATCCCCTTTGTGATGGATGGCTGGGTGCCAGAAAGTTACGGTACCCAATACGATGGTGTTCTAAGAAAAGGGGAAATCGTTCGAGAAGCATACGGCTCCGACCGAATACCTGAGATGAACGGAATTCTAGCAGGCCCCATACCAACACCCTTCCCCTGGGCAGTGCCTACTAAAGAATACTAGTGGTTCAAGCGCTGCAATGAGGGCAACAGGCTCTCCCACTTTATCAAGAGTCAAATTGCTCCAACCAATAATCGACATCGTCACCAATGGGCGTTGGCTTTTCCTGCTCCTCTTCGCTTCTGTGCTTGTCATCCAGTCGACTTGCGAATTCAGCTGAACTTGTGTGTCCCAGCTTGAGTCGCTCCGCTTGGTCCAGAATACGACGATCCGACGATACAATCGTCCAGGCACCCTTGTCTTTGATTCGTGTCATCCGCTTCAGAATGGCTCTGTCAGCACCTTGTGGTCCAGACGTGAATTGGACTGCCACCGGGCCGCCAGATAGTCCCCTCGATACCCCAGCGACCAGTGCTCCATCGAATACGACATGTACCTTACTCGAGGTTCGATTACAGAACTTTCTAAGCAATACGACCAGCTTGGCTTCGTCATTCGGATCGGCTAACTCGATCTGTGGAAGCGCTCCGATCAGGTTGTGCCCATCAACCAGATAACGCATGAGGTCACTCTTTATCAATGCGGGTGAGTTTTGCCATGCTGCCCAACAAGCGTTTGACCCCCACCTTATCAAAGGCAATAGTTATTATGATATCGCCTGCACTGGGGCGAGTCTCTACCACAATCCCATGTCCGAATCTATTATGCTGTACATGCTCACCAGAACGATACTCATCTATAGGTTCATTAACGGTAGCAGCGGCGGGTGATTGTTGCACCGGATCAGGAAGCTTCTTTACAGTTCGGACAACAGGTTGGTCCCAGTCCCATTCTGATGCCGTTGTTCTCTTTCGCACAGGGGTTCTGCCTTCTGATGAGAGTAATTCAGCGGGAATATCTTCAAGAAAGCGTGATGGTCTGGCAAGGTCGGAATCGCCCCAGGCTGCACGCCGAAAGCAATGTGTCAGAATCACCCTGTCTTCGGCTCTAGTAATACCTACATAGAATAGCCGACGCTCTTCTGCCATCTCTTCAATACTATCCCATGACCTGCGGTGTGGAAGGATACCCTCCTCCAAACCCACAATCATGACCACAGGGAACTCCAATCCTTTGGCGGCGTGAAGTGTCATCAAGGTGGGCGCGCTGGTTTCAGTGGGCAAATCATCAATATCCGATACCAATGACACGTGTTCCAGGAACTCTCCAAGGGATACATCCAACTCTTTCACCCCTTGCCGCAGCTCCATCACATTCTCCCACCGGTCTTCACCTTCACGGGTGCCATTGCGCAAGTATGATTCATAGTTGATCTCTTCGATCACCAAGTCGAGCAGATCGCTGATACTCGTGTCCTCTGCCAATAGCGACCAATTATGCAACAAGGA
>JBDLKB010000058.1:0-6862 GCA_039714055.1 Chloroflexota bacterium | reverse complement strand
GTGAAAGTGAATGCCCATAGAAGCTGAATTATGAAGAAAAGAAACAAGCCCCACGCAAGGGTCGCAGACGCTTTTGTGTCTACTTGGGTGGAGTCGTGGTCATAAGATGTTGTATTAAGTCTATTGATACCGATCAACGCTACGAGTAGCGCTAACATATATGCAATCATCGAAGGCAAACCTTCAACAGATTTGGCGACAAACAACGAACCTACTGCAGCAACGAAATACCAAGGAGCACGCAGCAATATCCCACTCTGTGACAACCTTCCTATCGCACCGGAATAACGTCCAATGGGGTTACTAAAGGAGACACCCTGGAAGGATAGAGCAAGGACTAACAATGTGGCTGCTGTGACAATCTCAAATCTTACACCGGTCCATCTCATGACCACATTTGGCGTAGATAGTATGGTGATAAGAAACAAGCCTGCGCCAATTGCTAGACCAGCACCACCAGTGAATTGACCTTGGTTCTCGAAAGTTGGGATCGTCTTATTTCTGCTTATAACACGATCAAACACAATGATTGCCACCGCAACCAACAACAGCGCAATGGAATAAACATGTTTTGTCGTTGGCTGCGTAGTGATATCCCAGGTGTTTCCCAAGGACCTAAAAACTACGTCGAGTAATACACCGACCAGCAATAGCGGCACGAGTGCATTGATGTGCTTAACTGCTATTATCCCCAGAAATGATCCGGTGATCCCAGTCAGCAGAATGGCAGCGATTAACTGGAGCCAAAATCCATCAAACGACAAAACAATACGTGTAATGACTGCAAGTACGAATAATACATCTAGCCACATGCGTGCTGACTTGTCGGTTCGTGTATATAGTTTCGCAGCAATTGGGGCAATAAATGCAACAATAACCGCTACACATATGACTGCCGTAGTTGTAAGGGGAATGTTGGAAGCAAATATCGTGTCGTAAATAACCCCAAATAGCCTAGCAAATAGGACTCTGGTTCCTTGAAACCACAGCAAGCTAATGATTGCCTGTCTTAGTAACTCTATGACTCGATATTTCAGATTCATTTTGCCACCCGATACCTTCTTGAAATGAGTGATTGCCCTTCACGAGAAAGCAGCCATGCAGGGAATTGCCTATGTTCTCCGGATGGTTCCACCTTTGACACGATCAACAGCGGGTACGATGCGGGATACAACGGATTCCTCTTTTCACCGTCAAATGGCATCAAACCATCTAATGCAACAATCTTGACACGTGGCGTTACGGATGAGGCGTTAATGAATCCTACTGCGGCAGGTCTTGCAGCTACGTATTCTTGCACCGCAAGCGAATCAGGCATAACCACAGCAGTGAGCGTCATGTGACGCTCCCCCATTATTATATCCTGAAAAGAGCGTAAAATCGATGACTCACCCTCGCGGGTAACAATCTCTATTGATGAATCTCGATATCCAAGCCTCGACCAATTCAGTGTCTGACCCGAAAACAATGCTCTCACCTGTTCGGTGGTCAAACCTGTAACCGTGTTTTCTGGATTCACTACAATTGCTATCGAATCATGAGCAATAACGCTGGTCCAATTCTGTTGATCGATGTCCGCATATGCTGTTACCAACATGAAATCGATCTGATCTTGAGCCAGCTTGTCAACCAAAGCCGTTTCTACGCCATCGACTAGTTCGAATGTGACATTGTTGTTATCGAGCGCAAAGGATCGTTTGGTTATGTTGATAATCTCTTCTGCGCTTTCGACATAACCAAGATGCAATGATAATGGCTCAGATGTAGCTTCAGGAACCGTTTCAGTCTGTTGGCAAGATACCAAACTGACGACAGCGACGAGAACAACAGAGAATGCTAGCGATGATCTATTCATGAGAGAATTATCATATTATGTAAATCACAAGAGATAAGAGACCAAAACATGCACAGTAAGCTGCAAAAACCCAAGCTGTATTGTTTTTGAGGAACGATAGCAGCCACTTGATTGCTAACAGTCCGGAAAGCATCGCAGCAAGGAAGCCTGCTATCAACAAGCCATTGATACTGGAAGTGCTGTATGTTTGACTAAATCGTACAAGTTGTAATAGACCAGCTCCAGTCACCGCTGGAATGCCAACCAAGAAACTGAATCGCGCGGCATCTGTCCTGTTCAAGCCACGCAACATGCCTGCACTGATAGTAGATCCCGACCGAGATATTCCTGGTATTATGGCAAGAGCCTGAGCAATACCTATGACTATGGCATCCTTCCAGGAAATGCTCTCGAGCTCTCTCTTGCGCTTCCCTGCCGATTCACCTACTGCAAGCAATACTGCTGTGACAATAAGCGCTAGCGCTGCTACCCAAGGTGTGAGGAACAATGCTTCAAACCAGTCTTCGAAAAGAATACCAATGATTGCTGCAGGTATGCTTCCTATCACAATCATTAAACTCAATCGTACGTCATAATTCCGCCAATCACTCCTGCCAGCTAGCGCCTGCACAACGGCAGAAATCATCCTTATTATGTCATCTCGAAAATAGGCCAGAACAGCAGCAAGGGTTCCGAGGTGCAATACGGCATCAAATGCCAAACCACCCACCTCTCCCACGTCCCAGTTAGCCAGCCAAGGAACGAGTACAAGGTGCCCTGAACTAGAAATGGGCAAGAACTCTGTCAGACCTTGAATAATGCCAAGGGCTATCGCTTCGATTAGAGTCACTGGAATACATCCTCAGGGTAGGCACGCAGGTAGTCATCAGCGAACTGCTTAAATCGCTGACCAACGATTGCACTACGCATCTGCTTGGTCAGGTCTATGAGGAAGTGGACATTGTGTAGTGATATCAAGTGATGCCCAAGAATCTCGTTAGTATTGGTAAGATGCCTCAAATACGCGGCACAAAAGTGGCTGCACGTGTAACAAGAGCAGCTCTGCGAAATTGGATCACCACTGTTCTTCCACTTGGAGTTCCGAAGGTTAATACGTCCTCCGTGAACTAAGGCAGCACCATTTCTTCCTAGTCTAGTAGGTAGCACGCAGTCAAAGATATCTACACCTCTAAGAACACATTGCACCAGGTCTTCCGGTGTTCCTACTCCCATCAAATATCTCGGCGCGTCGTACGGTAGCACAGTGCACACACTGGCAGTCACTTGATACATTTCGCTCTTCTTCTCCCCAACAGAGAGACCGCCAATTGCATAACCGCCAAACCCCAAATCCTTGAGGTGTTGAGCCGACTCACTTCTCAAGTCGTCGAATATACCACCTTGCACGATGCCAAAAAGAGCTTGATCACTGCGAGTCTTTGCCAGTAAACATCGTTCAGCCCATTTATGGGTACGAATCATAGCAGCCTTGCTGTACTCTCGGTCGTATGGAGGAGCACACTCGTCGAAACACATGATGATATCTGCACCAAGATTTTCTTGAAACCGCATGGCTAATTCCGGAGTGAATTCATGCTCGCTACCATCGATATGGCTCCTGAAGGTCACTCCATTCTCATCCACTTTGCGTGACTTTGTTAGGCTAAACACTTGATATCCCCCGCTGTCAGTCAATATTGGTTGATCCCATGCCATAAACTTGTGTAATCCACCCAGATCGCGTATTAGTTCATCGCCAGGTCGTAAACGCAGGTGATACGTGTTCGCAAGGACTAACGTCGCCCCTATTTCTTGAAGATCACGTGGGCTTAGAGCTTTTACTGTAGCCGCAGTACCGACAGGCGCGAACACTGGAGTCTTGATAGTTCCGTGATGAGTATTGTAGCTGCACGCTCTCGCGCCTGTTTTCTCGTCAATTGCATCAACAACAAAGTTGAAAGACATGTGGGAATTGTACTTGAGCGTATATTCGAGGGCAAAGCAATTTGACTGGCTTGGGAGTTGCTGTTTGCTATACTCAATACATGATCGGTCTTGATGACCTTCTGCATGCAACTTCTGGACAACTGCGTGGAGAAGCCAGTGTGCAAGAGTTTACGGACTATTGCTTCGATTCACGTCTAGTTAATGATGGTGAACTGTTTGTGGCCGTCAAAAGTGATCGAGGTGACGGCCATTATTTCATCCAAGATGCTGTCCGAGGTGGGGCTGTCGCGGTACTGTGTGAACGAATCCCATCTAATTTAGCCGAAGATATCACTTGCATAGTGGTCGACGATACTCGCCGTGCTCTGGTTGATTGGGCTCGATATCGTTTGAAATCATGGGGCGGCACTATCATTGCAGTTACAGGTTCCATTGAGAAGACCAGCACAAAAGAAGCGATAGCAGCGGTTCTGGGTGCAAAGCACAATGTTTTCCGTAATCTGCGTTCTTACAACGGTCTCTACGGCCTGCCGATTGCTCTTGGTCGATTACTCGATGATCATGAAATAGCGGTTCTGGAACTTGGTTCCGATCATTCTGGAGAGATCGCTCAACTTGCTAAAGTGATACAACCATCAATCGCTGTAATAACTGCGGTTTCTGCGGTTCATCTAGACGGGCTTGGCGACCTCGATGGTGTCTCTAGTGAAATGAGTGATCTTGTCAGAGCGGTATCGCCTAACGGAATGGTCGTATTGAATGGCGATTACACTCGCGTGGTCGCCATGTCAGACTATGCAAAAGCCCGAGTAGTAACCGCTGGAATGAAACCGGAGTGGGATTTGTATGCTGATTCGATACGTGAGGGTTTGGCTGGAACAGATTTTACTCTACATTGGCAAGGCAGGAGTGATTCATTCTTTACTCCCTGGCTATGTAAAGACAGGCTATTCTCGGCGTTATCAGCAATCGCTATAGGTAACGAATTTGGAATCCGTCTGGAGGACATAAAAACCGCTATATCCGCATTGCCAACAATACCGGGCAGGTTTAATGCTTTGTCTGCAGTAAATGGAGCAACTTTGTTAGATGATTCCTACAATAGTAGCCCAAAGGCGGCGACTTGCGCGCTGGGCTTTCTCGATCGGAATTCTGAGGGTCGAAGAAAACTGGCGGTATTGGGAGATATGGATCAACTGGGGGCTCGATCGAAGGAAGAACACTATAAAGTAGGTGTGTTCGCAGCGTCCGTGTTGGACCAGCTTGTAGTAAAAGGTGACATAGCTGAGGACATCGCTCGCGGAGCTAGAGAATCAGGGTTTGATGAGAACTGTATTCACTATGCTTATTCATCTGATCATGTCGTACGCATTCTCAACGAGGATGTTCTACTACCACGACTGAACGAAAACGATATTGTGTTGGTTAAAGGCTCCGCTTCTACCCGCTTGGAAAGAGTAAGTCGCAATCTATTAGCAGAAAGGAAACGAGACACAGGGCACCTTGCCAGACAACACCCAGTTATTGGCGAGGTGATATCATCTCTTCCAGGGCGTCCGACATGGGTTGAGATCGACGTAGAGGCAGCGGCGAATAACACACGTCAAGTCCGGAACATGCTTGATGACAATGTGGAACTCATGGTTGTGCTCAAGGCGGATGCTTACGGTCATGGAGCTACCAGGCTTGCACGAGTCGTACTAGATAACGGTGCATCTCGAATTGGACTCGCGTCGCTGAATGAGGCAATCCTACTTCGCGACCAATCGATTAAAGCCCCAATCTTGATTCTTGGGTATTCACCAGCGTGGACAGCAAGACAAGCTATCCTCAACGACGTCAACGTTACAGTTTATGATATTGACATCGCAAAAGCATTTGATCGAGCCGCACACGAATTAAGTGTTTCCTTGAATGTCCATGTAAAAGTTGACACTGGCATGGGACGACTGGGGGTTGCTCCCGAAGATGCGGTTTGCTTCATTGATCAGCTATCTCATTTGACAAACATCAAGGTCGAGGGGCTCTTCACCCATTTCCCGGTAGCAGACAGTATAAAACTCGAGCATCGTGAATACACTTCGATGCAAATTGACCGATTCCACGCTCTGGTGATGGATCTCGAAGCAGTTAATTTGAGACCACCAATCGTTCATTGCGCAAACTCTGCAGCAATACTCACGCGGAAGGATTCGCATTTCGATATGGTGCGACTTGGCATTCTCTTCTACGGTTTGGATCCAAGCCCTCAAATCGTTGCGCCAGATTCCTTCATGCCGATAATGTCATTCAAGACCTCAGTGGCACAAGTTAAATCAATGCCAGGGGGAACTCCGATCAGCTATGGACAGATCTATAAGACTGACTCGGATAAGCGTATTGCAGTTATTCCTGTTGGGTACGCAGACGGATTTCGCAGAAGCCCTCGAAATTGGGGGCATGTGCTAGTCAGAGGACAACTAGCACCTATTGTAGGTCGTGTAACTATGGATCAGTCCATGATTGATGTGTCACACATTCCCGGGACTAGAATTGGCGACGAAGTTACACTGATTGGCGCACAGGGTGATCAGAGGATTCGGGCTGAAGATGTGGCAGAAAAGCTAGGTACCATCAATTACGAGGTTGTTTCTGCAATCCTGACTCGCGTCCCGCGCATAACATAGAATCCGATAACCGAAAGGCAATAATGCAGAACTGGATCTGTCATCTCGTTCCTCTCAGTGCATAGTATTGACCATGCTATTCGGCTAAGGTAAAATGCCGCCACAAGATAGCAATCTTAGGAGATAATAATATGGAATTCCCGTCTGATTTGTTGTATACAGTACATGACGAGTGGATTCGGACTGAAGATGATGAACTCGTCGCTGGTATCACAGACTTTGCTCAGGACCAGTTGTCTGATGTGGTGTTCGTTGAGTTGCCGGAAGTTGGAGAAGTGTATGATGCGGGTGACACCATAGGTGTTGTCGAATCAGTCAAGGCTGCTTCCGATATATATATGCCTCTGGCTGGCGAAATCATAGCTATTAACGAGGATCTCGAGAATACACCAGAGGTGGTTAACGAGGATCCGTA
>JBDLKB010000057.1:0-6884 GCA_039714055.1 Chloroflexota bacterium | reverse complement strand
CAATTTATGCTCCTTGACCGACTGCTACAACCAGAACTGCACGAATGGAGGTGAAATGAATTGCTCAGTTTCCAAAGGTGATGTTGAAGCGATTTGTACTGCGCGACATGGTGCGCCTTTTGATGTACTCGGTGTTCATCCTGTTGACTGTAATGGAAAAACCTGGATAGCAATCAGGGCATTTCTTCCCTATGCAGATTCTGTGACCGTCATTCCCAAAGGGCGGGGAAAATCGCAGAAGATGGCTTTGGTACACTCTGACGGATTCTTTGAAGCAGTCTTTAAGCGTAGAAAGTATGTATTTGCATACACCCTGCGAGTCACGACTAAGGACGGTGTGACTCTGGATATTGAGGACCCTTATCGTTTCAGCCCTGTAATTTCAGATTACGATCTCTACTTGTTAGGTGAAGGCACTAACCTCCGGCTATATGAGCACATGGGCAGCCATCTGTGCAAGATGGATGGAGTTGAGGGTGTTAGTTTCGCAGTATGGGCTCCAGACGCGGAGCGGGTCAGTGTTGTCGGCTTGTTTAATCAATGGGATGGTCGCTGCCATTCCATGCGCCCACGTGGATCGAGCGGCATTTGGGAGTTATTCATTCCCCAGCTTAAGGAATGGGAAATATACAAGTATGAGATTCGCTCACGGCATGGAGGTTATACGGTTACCAAGTCGGATCCGATTGCATTCGCTTCTGAACTCCGACCAAAAACGGCTTCTCTTGTCTTTGATCAAGATCGCTACTCTTGGAATGATCAACAGTGGATGGAAGATCGAAGTGATACCAACAAGCTAGAAGCACCGCTCTCTATATACGAAGTCCACTTGGGTTCTTGGCAACGCGACAGTAAAGGTGAGTGGCTTACATATCGCGAATTAGCGGATGACTTGGTCCCGTACGTAAAGAACATGGGCTTTACCCATATCGAGCTGTTGCCTGTTACCGAGCACCCGTTTGATGGTTCCTGGGGATATCAAACGATAGGTTACTTCTCACCAACCAGTCGTTTCGGCACTCCAGACGACTTTAAATACCTAGTTGATCAATGTCACCAGAATGGAATCGGAGTCATCTTGGATTGGGTTCCAGCACACTTTCCAAAGGATGAGACTGGATTGGCATTCTTCGACGGAACACATCTGTACGAACATGCAGATCCTAGAAAGGGTGAACACCCGGATTGGGGAACCTTGATCTTTAATTATGACCGCTCTGAGGTCCAAGAGTTCCTCTTAGCCAGTGCGCTGTTCTGGCTGGACAAGTATCACATTGATGGATTGCGCGTTGATGCAGTTGCTTCGATGTTGTATCTCGATTATTCTCGCAAAGAAGGCGAATGGATTCCCAATGAATATGGCGGTCGCGAGAACCTAGGCGCACTTGCGTTTCTCAAACGACTTAACGAGGTTGTTCATCTAGAATATCCTTCTGCAATTACATGCGCGGAGGAGTCAACAGCCTGGCCAATGGTCTCTCGCCCTACATATCTAGGTGGGCTCGGTTTTGACTATAAATGGAATATGGGCTGGATGCACGACACATTGGCTTATATTGAGAAAGACCCCATATATCGCAAATACCACCACAACAGTCTTACCTTTTCACTAATCTATGCATTTAACGAGAACTTTATACTTCCTCTTTCTCATGATGAAGTAGTTCATATGAAGGGTTCTTTGTTGGGTAAGATGCCAGGTGACGAATGGCAGCGATTTGCTAATCTTCGAGCTCTGTATGCTTACATGTATGCCCATCCTGGCAAGAAACTAGTATTTATGGGTGGTGAATTTGGACAATACAGTGAATGGAACCATGATAGCAGCCTGGATTGGCATCTGACAGAGAATAAAGACAGCAGACATCGAGGTCTGGCTAACCTGGTCAAGGACTTGAATCAACTGTACAAGTCACTTCCAGCACTATACGAAATCGACTTTGACTGGGCTGGGTTCGATTGGATTGATTATGCGGATCATGATCGAAGCATCGTCTCTTTTCAACGTAAAAGCTCTACGGAAGAGAACGTAATCGTCGTCTCTAATTTCACCCCCACTACATACAACTACTTCCGTCTTGGCGTGCCAGCTTCGGGTACATATCGGGCAATACTAAACTCGGACGAAGGGAAATACGGTGGTTCCGGAGTTGGAATCCCCGAGTCGATTGAAGCAACAGATCAGGCATGTAACGACCATAAGTACAGCATTGATTTTGCTCTCCCACCGCTTGCAGTTGTCTATTTTGTTCAAACAGGAGACAAAGAGCAGTCTCGATAGTTGTTGCCTTCCTAGTACGATCATGCACCAGACGATTCTTGATTCATTGATTGACTTTGAGTCTCCAGGATTATTCAATCAATATACCTCTTTTGATCCCGCACATGATGTACTCGATGCGCATCTCATGCGACAGAAGAACCTCATCGAATATCTTGAGATTATCGATGACCCAGCACTAATTCTTCTTGCTGAGGCAGCGGGCTATCGTGGATGTCGTTTCTCCGGGATTCCCATGACCAGTGAGAACCATCTTGTTGGATCAACTCAGTTGGATTGGGCAAAGAATGGATCCTTTCGTAAAACATCAGTGAAAGATGTCCCTTGGAGAGAACCATCTGCAACGATTCTCTACCAAGTGATCCAATCTCGGACAGATATACTTATCTGGAACACTGTTCCCTGGCATCCAATGGGCAAGCGTGGGGCTTTGTCGAATCGGCCACCAAGGAGAGCAGAAATCGATGCTGGTCTGACGGTGCTGCAGAATATTACGGTACGCTATCCATCAGCAAAGGTAGTTGCTGTAGGGCGCGTCGCTGAAAGGAGTTTGCGCGCAATAAATCTGGATACGGTGTATGTCCGTCATCCTGCTCATGGCGGTAAACCAGAATTCGAGAGGGGATTGCTGGCTTTGCTAGACGATTGATAATGTGTAGTCATCACCCATGACGACTACTCTTTGACTCGAGAATCCCCATTTTGTATAATCGCACTATGAAAGGCAGAACTGATCAGCTTCAGGGAAGCGTAATGTGCAAATCCGGACTTTAAGCTTGAGCCGTGCGTTCTCCAGCGCCGGTCAAGTGCTCCGGGGCTGATCAAAGGTATGTCAATTGCGCCAGCCGCGGGCTGGCTTTTCTTTTTCAAACACGCGTTTCTGATCGGAGGAGTGAGATGGAACAGTATGTATTAGTAGCAGTAGGATGGCCATATGCAAATGGTGATCTTCACGTAGGGCATCTTGCAGGCGCCAACTTGCCAGCGGATATTTTTGCCCGTTATCATCGGCTGGTGGGAAACAAGGTTCTGATGGTGTCTGGCTCAGATAGTCACGGCACACCGACGTTGGTTGCAGCTGAAGCTGAGGGAGTTTCACCAAAGCACTTGTTCGAGCGCTACCATGAGCGCTTCCTCACAGCCCAGCAGGATATTGGCATCTCGTTTGACCTATTCACTCATACTGATACCGAAAATCATCATCGTGTAGCTCAGGACATATTTACTAAACTTTTGGATGCTGGCTACCTTGTCCGTCAGACACAAAGTCTTTTATATTCTGAGAGCCAGAAGAGGTTTCTCCCAGACAGATATGTTGAGGGTGAGTGCCCCCATTGCCATTATCCCGAAGCGAGAGGTGATCAATGTGACGAATGTGGTCATCTCCTGGATGCCATCGAATTGATCAATCCGCGTAGCCGCATCGACGATTCCAAGCCAGTAGTGAAAGAAACGGAACATTTCTTCCTTGATCTTCCTGCATTTGCAGAGATGCTGGAGGCATATCTAACTGATGGGAAGGAAGATTGGCGCCCAAACGTGATTAATTTCGCATTGAACTACATTCGTTCAGGGCTCAAGCCACGACCAATTACTCGTGACATCACCTGGGGCATCAAGGTTCCCGTAGAAGGGTGGCAGAACAAACGGCTATATGTATGGTTCGAAGCAGTGATCGGATACTTGAGCGCATCTATCGAGTGGTCCCAAAACAACAACAAGCCCGACGCTTGGAAGGACTATTGGTACAACCCCGATGCACTAACATACTACTTTATCGGAAAAGACAACATACCATTTCACGTGCTGATTTGGCCCGCTGAGCTACATGGGGTTGGTAGCCTGTATCACCATATGAACGAGCGCCTGAATCTTCCGACAAATGTACCGGCAAACGAATTTATGAATATCGAGATGAGACAGCTTTCCAAGAGTCGGAACTGGGCGGTCTGGCTGCCGGATATTCTGGAAAGATATGACGCAGATGCAATACGCTACTATATCTCCGCTATAATGCCCGAAAGTCGCGATACAGATTTCGACTGGGAGGGTTTTGTTAGCCGGAACAATAACGAGTTGGTGGCTACTTGGGGAAACCTAGCAAACCGAATGTTGGGATTTGCCTACAAGCGTTTCGATGGGCGAGTACCCGATCCGGGAGTACTGAGACCTAAAGACCTAGCCTTGATTGATGAAGGGGAACAGGCGTTCACTGAAATCGGAGCCGATTTGTCCAATTGTAACTTCCGTGCTGGGTTACAAACGGCATTCGCACTGGCAAAACAAGTAAACCAATACCTGGACAACGAAGCCCCGTGGTTCCAGATCAAGACCGATCCTGAACTCGCCGCCAAGACAGTGTACACTGCACTCCGAATGGTTGACAACCTCAAGACACTGCTTTCTCCCTACCTACCCTATTCGTCCCAGGCATTGCACAACTACCTTGGGTACGAAGGTGCAATTTTCGGTGAGATCAATATTGAAACGTTCGCAGAGGCACAGTCAAGTCATAATGCCTTGGTCTATGATGCTTCAAGCGCAATTGGTACCTGGCAGCCAAGCAACTTACCTCCAGGGCAACAGATGCGGCAGCCAAAACCTTTGTTCAAGAAACTGGACGAAAGCGTCGCTGAAGTTGAACGACAGAGAATGATCGAGCCATCGTCATAAGAAGACACGTGTTTCGAGTAACACTACAACCACCGAAAAGCATCGTCGAAAGTCTCAAGGCAGAGCCTGCCATCTTGCTTCTGACTCTCGCCGTCTATCTGCTAGTGGGGACCCTGTATGCGGTAGAAACACCAGAGTGGCAGGTGCCTGATGAACCAGCCCACTATAACTATGTACGGCAAATCGCAGAGGGCGACTTGCCAGAGATTGAGTTGGGAGATTACGACCAGCAACGCTTGGAAGCGCTTTTAGACAATGATTTCCCGCCTGATCAGTCGATTCAGTGGATTGAATACGAAGATCACCAACCTCCGCTCTATTACTTGATTTCATCACCAATGTACATGTTGTCTGGTGGCTCTCTCATTGCTCAGCGTGTCTTTTCACTTGTGGTTGGTGCTATTACGATACTCTTTGCCTACCTGTTGTTGGTAGAGTTGTTCCCCAATCGACCGCTTATTCTCGCGTTTGCTCTTGGACTAGTGAGTTTGATACCCCAACACGTTGCTATGATGGCTGGAGTCAATAACGATAGTCTGGCTGAGGTAATTGTTGTCGCCAGTCTGTATCTAGCTATGCGCCTGATTCGCTCAGAATCTCCCCCATCCCCGTTTGTCTACTGCCTTGTATTGACCATGGCGTTTCTCACCAAGGTGCAATCGTTTGTAGTAGCCCCTGTCTTTCTCGCGGCAATCATCACACGCTATTTGCAGAATTCTCACACGCGGAAATGGCTGACAAAGTGGCTGCTTTATGTATTCGGTATATCAATCATGATAGCAGCATTGTGGTGGGCCCGGAATATAGCTACCTATGGCGGAACAGATCTACTTGGTCTTGGCAAGCATGATGTAGTTGTAACGGGGCAACCTACTACCGAATACTGGATTCGAACATATGGATTGTCAAGCACCCTGGAACGCTTTGCTACATTCACATTTCAAAGCTTCTGGGGAATGTTCGGATGGATGGCAGTGCCAATGAGTCCGCGAGTATATCAAGTTCTAGCTATTGCCTCCTCAGTTATCCTCTCTGCAACAGCGCTTTGGTTCCTCGATGAGGTCAGAAGTAAACGATTGTTTCGAGGAGAAAACGCGCTGATTTGGCTGTTGTTACTCTCTCTAGCGATCACGTCAGCAGGCTATCTCTGGTGGAACATCAGCTACGTTCAACACCAAGGACGCTACCTATACCCAGCTCTGGTTCCTATTGCTGTGTTTGTGGGTATAGGATTTGAGTCGCTTTTCGAGATGAGAACAGCCAAGAAGGTGGCTGCGGTGATGGCGATACTAACGCTAGTCACCGTTGTTATGCGCAGCCGGTTTATGAGCGTGAGTCTAGCACTGTCTGTGCTTGTTATCTACGCGTTGCCTCGAGTGCCGTCGAGATGGCGTCGATTGATCAGCTACAGTGTCACAATGGCACTCGGCGCATTTGCAGCAGCAGCTTTGATCTGGTTCGTGATACCAAATCTTGGTTAAAAACGGGCTCCAACATCTTATCGGAGCCCGTTACTTACTACTCGCTACTGGCGTTTCTTCAGCTCTTCGGTTAGAGCAGGTAACACCTTGAATAGATCGCCAACTATGCCATACTGCGCCATCTTGAATATAGGCGCCTCTGGATCCTTATTAATAGCAACGATCACCTTTGAGGTACGCATTCCTGCTAGGTGCTGGATTGCACCAGATATTCCCGCAGCAACGTACAGATCAGGTGTCACTGTTTTTCCAGTTTGACCTACCTGGTTGGCATAGGGTATCCATCCGGCATCCACTGCAGCACGGCTTGCCCCCATCGCCGCACGCAAAGTTCCCGCAAGATCACGCACCGGCTCAAAACCTTCCTCGCCGCCAACGCCTCTTCCTCCGGAAACTATGATGCTTGCGTCGTTTAAGCTAACCTCTCCAGCCGTCGCTTCTACTCCTAG
>JBDLKB010000056.1:0-6922 GCA_039714055.1 Chloroflexota bacterium | reverse complement strand
CGGAGACATCGCCGGTTTTGCGGCGGCCACATTCATGCGAGGTGTTCGCTTGGTCCAGGTTCCAACCACCTTGCTTTCGATGGTGGATGCCAGTGTGGGCGGCAAGACAGGGGTTGATCTCCCTCAGGGCAAAAACCTGGTCGGAGCCTTCAAACAGCCAGCCGTGGTGATGATCGATCCTGATGTACTGGCAACCTTGCCGAAAGAGGAATTCCGTTCTGGGCTGGTGGAGATGCTCAAACATGGTGTCATCGGAGACTCTGACCTATTTATCGAGTTGGCACAAGCAGAACCCCAAATCACAAATCGGCAGATCGCTCAGGCAATACGGGTAAAGATCGAGGTGGTTGAGCAGGATCCATATGAAGAAGGACACCGTGCGGTGCTAAATTTGGGTCACACCGTGGGTCATGCGCTAGAGAAACTGAGCAACTATGCTCTGCGCCATGGCGAGGCGGTGGGTATCGGAATGATAACTGCAGCACGGATTGCGGCTGAGATGGGTCAAAACACTCCCTCTCTGGCGGGCGAAATTGAAAGCATCCTGATGGGCTGGGGATCGCCCACACGCTGCCCACCTCACGATGTTGAGGCGATCTGGGAGGCGATGACCCATGACAAGAAACGACGCGGGAGCAAACTGCGCTGGGTTCTCCCCAGTGCTATCGGGGAAGTGGAAATCTATGATAATGTTCCCAAGCAAGTCGTAACATCAGTGCTGTGTGCCATGGGCGCAGTTACGGCTCAAGGAGATCACAATGAATGAGAACCAATCAGAAATCAAGATTCTCGTCCTCCATGGTCCCAATCTCAACCTGTTGGGTCAGCGTGAGCCAACAACCTATGGCCAGGTTACCCTAAACCAGATCAACGCTGAATTGACGCGCATGGCTAATGAGCACGGCGCAGAGCTGACCATTGTGCAATCCAACCGCGAGGGAGTGCTGATTGACGCACTGCACGAGACGATGGATTGGGTTGAAGTTGATAAGCGCGGGGTGCTCATCAATCCCGGTGGTTATACCCATACCGGAGTCGCCTTGAGAGATGCCATCGCTGCGGTAGGCATACCAACGGTGGAGGTGCATATATCCAACATTTATGCCCGCGAGCCGTTCCGCCAAAAGTCGCTCATCGCGCCCGTCTGCGTGGGGCAGATCAGTGGATTTGGTTGGCGCAGCTACCTATTGGGATTAAAAGCGCTGTTGGATCACCTGTCGACAAGTGAGAGCGATGCATGATTAAACGCGCCATCCGGCTGCAGCGGATGCCCCCGTTTCCTTTCGCCAGTTGGGCAAGACATGTAGAAGCTGCCCGAGAGAGCGGACTGGACGTGATCCGGCTGGACATGGGCAACCCTGATCTGCCGCCGCCGGATGAGGTAATCGAGACTCTCAGCCAATCGGCGCACCGAGAAGACCGCCACGGCTATCCTGGCTACCGGGGTAAACCAGCGCTCCGTGAGGCGATTGCAGAATATTATCGGGAACGCTTTGGCGTGGGACTCGACCCGGAGAGCCAGGTGGTGCCGCTTATCGGCTCAAAAGAGGGGCTAATCAACTTGTCGCTGGCGCTGCTTGACCCTGGTGACCTGATCCTGGTGCCGGACCCGGGCTATGCACCTTATACCTTGGGGGCAACCATGGCAGGAGCAGAGGTCTATTCATTTCCATTGCTGCTAGAACAAGGTTTTCTGCCGGACCTAGAGTCTATCCCCAGTGAGATTGCTGACCGTGCGGTGTTGATGTTCCTGAATTACCCCAACAACCCCACTGGTGCTACGGCTGATCTGCAGTTCTTTGAACAGGCGGTTGTCTTTGCACGAGAGCACAACCTGCTGCTTTGCCACGATGCCCCTTACTGCGACGTCACCTTCGATAACTATATCGCCCCCAGCATGCTGCAGGTTTCGGGTGCTGCCGATGTGGTGGTTGAATTCAACTCGTGGTCGAAAACCTGGAATATGGCAGGTTGGCGCATGGGTATGGCGGTGGGAAACGCCGCTGCCCTGGCGGCGCTGGCTCAGGTCAAATCCAACATAGACTCGGGTATCTTTTGGCCTATTCAAGAGGCTGCGGTTCAGGCATTCGCTACCGAGTCCGAATGGATAGCAGAGCGCAACCGCATCTACCAGCAGCGGCTGGACATCCTGCTGGAGGGACTGTCTGCAGCGGGGCTGGTTGCCAATCGTCCCCGTGCCACTTTTTACACCTGGACCAAGGTGCCCCCACCCTCGGAGCAGTTTGCTCTGGCACTGCTCAAGGACACCGGTGTTGCGTTGGCGCCGGGTACATTCTTTGGTCCCGGTGGCGAAGGTTACGTGCGCATCGCCCTCACTGCCCCAGCTGACCGAATCCACGAGGCCATGATCCGACTGCAGAATTGGACAGCTTAGAAACTACTTCGGTCCTAACCCCCTTTGCGATTTCTTTGACATAACCAGTCATTCCATCTCCGCAGTAAAGGCGTGAGGCGGGATTACCGCTGGTGCGGTAAAATCATAGTCTCAGTAGATCCAATTTCGCTCGGTTTGGATTGTCACACTTGCCGTGGACGACAGTGCCCTGGAATCCAAGCCAATACCGGGGACCAGGATCCCTTCGGAGCATTTCTGGATCTAGCAAGTCTGACAAGGAGACTACACTGTGAAAAACGTTAACGATTATCAAGTAGAAGACACAACTCGGGTCAAATTGCACGCCTCCAAAGAAGGTGTGCAGAGATTCACACAAGCAGCTTATGGCTTATCTGTTCACTGGGGTCTCTACACTCTTTCAACAAGCGGCACTGAATGGACCTACTATGAGGATCGCATCCCCTTTGAGATCTATAAAGAACGCATGGCTCGCTTCAACCCGGTGCGGTTCAACGCCGATGAATGGGCTGATCTGATGCTGGAAGCAGGCCAGAAGTTTTTGGTGATCACAACCAAACACCATGAAGGCTTTTGCCTGTGGGATACAGCACTGACCAATTTCAAAATCACCAATACTCCGTTTGGGCGTGATGTGTTGGCAGAATTGGCTCAGGCGCTTGATACTCGGAATCTCGGCCTTCATTTCTATTACTCCCTCTTGGATTGGACCCATCCCGCCTATCGCCATGATTGGAGTGCTTATGTCGCGTTCTACCAGGGGCAAATCCGTGAACTGTGTACCCAATATGGTCCGATTGGCGGGTTTGTGTTTGATGGCTATTGGCCGCGAGCGAAATTTGAAACTGCGGATAAGATCGAATACTTTTCCCCGCGCGGCAAATGGGACCTGGCAGGCACCTACGACTTGATCCATGAACTCCAGCCCAATGCTGTGGTTGCCAACAACCACCATATCCTGCCTCTGCCTGGCGAGGATTACCAGCCCTGGGAACTAGACCTGCCAGGCGAGAATACCATCGGGTTCAACACCACGGAGATTGGTGACAAACCCACCGTCTGTTGGTGGAATCTCAACACCGGCTGGGGATACCATCCCTGGAACCATAACCTGAAAACTGCCGAGAGTATCTATCAGATTTATCGGCGAGCTCGAGCGCAAGATGCCGTGTTTTTCCTAAATGTGGGGCCGCGTCCTTTTGGTGACATACACCCTGAGGAACAGCGCGTGCTGCGCGAAATTGGGCAACTCGTTCGCTCAGAGGAATCGTAAAGAATCCAAGCATCATGCCCCTTGATATTTCCATTCATGCTTGGGAAAACCCACAAATCCCCGGGATCAACAAGCTGCCGGGTCATGCAAATGCGATACCCTACCCCGGAGTCCAGGAAGCAGTTCTGGGAAACAGGGCGGAGTCGCCCTACTTCCAACTGCTCAATGGGAACTGGCGGTTCTGCTTGTCAGCCAATCCCCAGTCAACACCAGAGAGGTTCTATGCCTCCGACTATGACTACGCTGGCTGGGACACTATCCAGGTGCCCGGCAACTGGACGATGCAGGGCTACGACAAGCCCATCTACACCAACGTCAAGATGCCGTTTCCCAACACCCCGCCCTCGGTGCCACGAGATGACAACCCCACAGGACTCTACCGGTACACCTTTGCCATTCCCGAATCTTGGCAGGATCGACGGATAGTCATCTGCTTTGATGGGGTCGAATCCGCTTTCTACCTGTGGGTGAACGGCCAACAGGTGGGCTACAGTCAGGGGACACGCCTGCCGGCTGAATTCGACCTGACCTCTTATGTTCACCCTGGTGAAAACAACCTGGTGGTGAAGGTTATTCGCTGGTCCGATGGCAGCTATCTGGAGGACCAGGATCATTGGTGGATGGCCGGCATCTATCGGGACGTCTACCTGTACGCCACGCCCAAGATTCACATTTTCGATTTCTATGCGTATACCGAACTGAACGCGGTGTATCGCGACGCTGTGCTAAAAGTCTCGGCGCAGATAGAAGCAGATGAAGCGGCAGATTTGGATGGGGTTGCCGTTGTGATGCAGCTTTACGGTGGCGATGGCCGCGCTTGCTTCTCACCCATCTCTCAAGTTGTGGAAGAATCCAATCTTCAGAAAAGCCAAGTGCATTTCGAGCAGCGTGTCCCCAGTCCCCGCAAGTGGTCGGCAGAGGATCCATATCTGTACTCGCTCGTGCTTTCTCTACAGACATCGGAAGGAGTCACCCTCGAAGCGGTGCGCAGCCAGGTGGGGTTTCGCCAAGTTGAAATACGCGGACGCGAGTTACTGGTGAACGGCAAGCCGGTACTGCTGAAAGGGGTTAACCGTGTCGAGCACGACGACCGCCAGGGTAAAACTATTTCAGAAGCATCGATGGTGGCCGACATCAAACTCATGAAGCAATTCAACTTGAACGCGGTGCGCACCAGTCACTACCCCAACTGCCCCCAGTGGTACGAGCTGTGCGACCAATATGGTCTCTATCTCATCGATGAAGCCAACATCGAGTCCCACGCTTTCCTTGACTTGATGTGTCGTGACCCAAAGTGGACTACGGCTTTCTTGGAACGGGGTAGCCGAATGGTAGAGCGAGACAAGAATCACGCATGCGTCATCATGTGGTCACTGGGCAACGAGAGTGGCTATGGCCCCAACCACGACGCTCTGGCCGCCTGGATACGGGACAGAGACCAAACACGACCGCTGCTTTATCCAGGTGCCATCAATAAGCGACGCGGTTTTGGTTGGTTTGGTGGACAGCTCTCCACTGATGTTGTCGTCCCTATGTACTCCGAGGTGAAAGAAATCATCGAATATGCTCTTGATCCCAGAGCCACTCGACCACTGATCATGAGTGAATACGCCCACGCAATGGGCAACAGTTGTGGCAATCTGAAAGAGTACTGGGATGCCTTCAAGACATATCATGGATTGCAGGGAGGCTTTATCTGGGACTGGGTGGATCAGGGTTTGCTCCAGACGGATGAAACCGGCACTCCATATTGGGCCTATGGAGGTGATTTTGGAGACGAGATCAACGATGGCAACTTTTGCATCAATGGATTGGTCTGGCCCGACCGCAGCCCACATCCAGCCCTGTATGAGGTCAAAAAGCTAGTACAGCCGGTTGCGGTGGAAGCAATTGACCTGGCAGCCGGCAAAGTGGCCATCCACAACGAGCAAGACTTTACCAATATGGCAGCTCTCCGCGGGCAGTTTGAGCTGATGGTAGATGGTCGGGTGGTGCAGGTCGGGGAAATGCCCGCCTTGGACATTGGCCCTGGCGAAAGCCAGGTGATTGCCTTGCCGCTGGAGCTTCCCAGGATGCCTCCGGATAGCGAATGCTTCCTTATGGTGCGTTTCGTGCTGGCTGACGATACACCCTGGGCCGAAAAGGGGCATGAGATCGCCTGGGAGCAGTTCGAGATTCCGTGTCCAAGGATAGAAGCGGAACGCCCGCCGATGGAAAAGAAGCAGGCTCTCGTCCTCGCTGAAACTCAAGCTCAAGCCACCATCGAAGGGCACGATTTCCGCCTGGTATTTGATAAAACGCTGGGCACGCTTACTGACTGGCAAGTCTGCAATATGCCGCTCCTGCATAGCGGCCCCCAACTCAACGTGTGGCGTGCCCCCACCGATAACGATGGCTTTAAGACAATGCCCGATTACGACGGCCAGCGCAAGGATTTGGACCGTTGGATTGAGGCTGGGCTACACCAGATGAGACGACAGGTGCAGTCAGTTGCTATTGAACGACCGCGACCGGAAGCTGTCCAGATAACCGTGCACACCGTCATCGAGTCCGAGCCGAGTCCGCAAGCCTTTCTTCACCAGATCACCTACACCCTCACCGGCGACGGCTCACTGCTCTTGGAGAATGAGGTGCAGGTCAACCTAGATCTGCCCAATCTGCCGCGCATCGGCCTGACGCTACGGCTCCCGCCAGGTTTTGAGCAATTCACCTGGTTGGGACGTGGCCCGCATGAAAACTACCAGGACCGAAAGGCAGGCGCAGCCGTGGGACTGTACCGCAGTACGGTGGATGAACTGTACGTACCTTACATCATGCCGCAGGAGAATGGGAACCGAACAGACGTGCGCTGGCTGGCGCTGACCAACGACGCTGGCTTTGGTTTGAAAGCCACCGCGTTGCCCCTTATGGAGGCCAGCGCGAGCCACTTTACTGCCGACGATCTGTTCCGCGCGCTCCATACCAACGATCTCAAGCGTCGCGACGAGGTTATCTTGAATCTCGACTACAGGCAGGCGGGACTGGGTGTCGCCAGTTGTGGCCCGACCACCATGCAAATCTACCAACTCCAGCCGGACTGTTTCAAATTCGCTTTTCAGTTGCAACCTGTTGGGACAAATTTCCCGGTAGAATGATGAGATAAAAGAGCAGAGATCCATGGTTACCAACAGCGACGGAGAGACATCAGACATGAGCAACCCAGCTCCTTTGATACTGCCCAGTCTGCACGAGTGGACGGGTCGATTGGGAGGACAGCTTGCGCTTCATAGATGACG
>JBDLKB010000055.1:0-6960 GCA_039714055.1 Chloroflexota bacterium | reverse complement strand
CTGCAGGCAGTTGGTGAGGCCGGACTGCAGCCAGATCAAGTTGGTCTCGTAGGCAGCCATGGACAGACGATCTGGCACGACCCGGAGGCAGGTGCCACCTTGCAATTGGGCGACCCTGCTGTCATTGCGGAAATCACTGGCTCGCCAGTTGTGAGTGACTTTCGGACGCGTGATATGGCCGCTGGAGGGCAAGGTGCACCGCTTGTTTCCTATGTAGATGCGCTGCTTTACACCCATCCTGTACGGGCACGCGCTCTGCAGAACATTGGCGGCGTAGCCAATGTCACCTATCTGCCCCCCTCCGAGCTTGCACCGCCCCCCGGCGCTTTTGCCTTTGACAGCGGTCCTGGTAATGCACTGATGGATTACACTGCCAGTAGGGCTACGGATGGGGAATGGACCTTCGACCGTGACGGCACCTTGGCAGCCCAAGGGTGCATATCCCAGAAGCTGCTGGACGAATTATTGACTGAACCCTATTTTCGCCTGCCCCCGCCCAAAACCACCGGTCGCGAGCTGTTCGGTGCACAGTTTGGATCTCGCGTGTGGGAGAAGGCCGACGCGCAGGGTCTTGCCCCGACCGACATTGTAGCCACCCTGACGGCATTCACAGCCCATTCTATCGCCCGCGCCTACCGCGATTTCCTACCCCAACTCCCCGATGAGGTGATCATCAGCGGAGGCGGGGGGCTGAACCCGGTTCTGCTGGCGATGCTGCGGGAGCAACTCCCAGATGTGCGCGTGATGCTTTCAGATGAGTTGGGGGTGTCCGTTGAGGCCAAAGAAGCCCTTGCCTTTGCGGTATTGGCATACGAGACATGGCATCAGCGTCCCGGCAACTTACCCGCCGCCACCGGTGCCAGCAAGCCGGTGATTCTCGGCAATATCACCCCTGGTGCGCGAATAAGCGAATCCGCGAGTAAGCAAATCGCAAGTGCAACCGAGGATCGCAACCCGGCAACGGTAGATATCGACCTCATGCCGACGTTAGAGGTGGCGCACTTGATGAATATTGAAGACCAACGTGTGGCGAAAGCAGTGGAGTCCGAAATACCTCAGATTGCGGCTGCTATTGATGCTATTGCCGCCCGCATGGCTGAAGGCGGCCGACTGATTTACATGGGCGCCGGCAGTTCCGGCCGGTTGGGAATTCTGGATGCGGCCGAGTGCCCACCCACCTTTAGCACCCGACCGCAGCAGGTCGTGGGCTTGATTGCTGGCGGCGAGACCGCCATTACACGCGCGGTGGAAGGAGCCGAAGATATCGCCTCAGCAGGGGCCAAGGACATAGAAAACCTAAACGTCACTCACCTGGATAGCGTGGTGGGGATTGCTGCTAGCGGCCGCACGCCATATGTCATTGGTGGTCTCAAAGAGGCGCGCCAGCGAGGAGCGCTGGTGATCGGCCTAACGAACAATGACAATACAGCCATCGCGGGAGAGGTCGACATCATAATTGCTCCGGTGGCTGGACCAGAGGTGATCACCGGTTCCACCCGGCTAAAGGCCAGCACGGCTCAGAAAATGGTCTTGAACATGCTCTCCACCGGGGTGATGATTCGCCTGGGCAAAACCTACGGCAACTTGATGGTGGACGTGCAAGCCACCAATGCCAAGTTGCGGGCTCGGTCACGACGGATAGTAGTGCAAGCAATCGAGTCAGCGAAAGGTGATGGTGATGCGCGCTCCATCACAGAGGAAGAGGCAGGCGTTTTGCTGGATAAGTGCAACGGAGAGGTAAAGACAGCCATCGTATCTTTTATAACTGCGGAATCTCCGGAGAGAGCCCGACAACGACTGGCAGTGGCTGGGGGCAGAGTCCGCGGCGCTTTGCATATGGACGAACCAACGCCAAGCATGGCGAGCGACAAAGAACAGGAAAAGTCAACTGTCGCCGATGCGCTCATCGGCATAGACGGTGGTGGAAACAAAACACTAGCTCTGCTGGCTGATGGTACGGGGCGCGTGTTGAGCCGGGGGACAGCTGGGCCGTCCAACTATCAGGTTATAGGGAAAGAAGCAACACATGCCGCCCTAGATGCGGCTGTCAGTGCCGTACTGGCATCTTATCCCGGTATCCAGCCGTCCGCCATATGCCTGGGGATGGCTGGAGCGGGACGACCAGAGGATCAGACAGTCATCCGGGCTTGGGCGATTAACCGATTCCCTGGTGTACCCTCATTGGTGGTCCACGATGCACGGTTGGTGCTGGCGACTGGAACACCCAAAGGATGGGGTATCGCCATTATCAGCGGAACCGGTTCGCTGGCCTTTGGCATGGACCCTGACGGCAAAGAGGCTCGGGCTGGCGGCTGGGGCTATCTCCTGGGTGACGAGGGTAGCGGCTATGCGATTGGTCTTGCTGGTCTACAGGCGGTCGCTCGTGCAACCAATGAACGAGGTCCAAAGACCTCTCTCACCGAACTGCTGCTGGCGCATATAAACCTTGCTAAACCCCAGGACTTGATTCGCTACATTTATGGAGCATCCGCGCCTCGCAACACCATCGCCGATCTGTCCCCAATAGTTCAAAATGCAGCGCAGGAAGGCGACAAAATTGCGCAGGAAATCATCCAAACAGCCGGGAGTGAGTTGGCGCTGGCAGTCAAGGTAGTGGCAGATCAATTGAACTTGAAGGAACCAATACCCTGCGCATTAGCTGGTAGTGTTCTGACTAAAGGCAAAGCGGTCAGGGCTGCCTTTCACCAGTCCGTCCAGGAATTTGAGCTGCAACTGGACCCGGTAGTGTCGGTGGACGAACCGGCGCTGGGTGCGATAAAACTAGCAAGAGAATTGTCATTTGTTGGAAAAGTTAATAAAGCGGCCTGACATGTATCAGCACATTACTCCAGACTATGCGTAAATATAGGCTACACCATCACCCACTATGCTGACTTTTATGATCTGAGATATGTACTGATCTTGGGGCGCTGCACATCTGGTAGAGGAGGAGATCTAATTCTGGATGGCGCTAACGAGGTGCTTGAGATAGAATTTACAATATTGGCTACCAGAATCAACATCCAGCTACCGGATGAAAGAAGCCGCCAGGTGGGACAATCTATCGCTGCCGCAAGTCTTCCAGAAACCGTGTAGAGTGAGGTTATCATGAGATTCAAACTCGATACAGCAGAGTTATTCGTACCTGATGGTGTTGACGACAGTGATGCTCTCGCGCGAACCACGCATATGGCAATTGGCGCGCATCAGGATGACCTGGAAATCATGGCAATTGATGGCATTCTCGAGTGCTTTCAACAAGATGACAAATGGTTCACCGGTGTGGTGGTGACCAATGGCAGCGGATCACCCCGGGATGGACTGTATCGGGATTACACCGACGAAGAAATGCGTGCAGTGCGTGTAGATGAGCAGAAAAAAGCAGCCGTGATCGGCGAGTACGCGGCACAGGTCCTGCTTGACTTTCCAAGCTCAGTCGTCAAAGATGGATCCAATAGGGACCTGGTAGAGGACATAACGCAATTGCTGCAAGCTTCTAACCCTCAGACGGTTTACACCCACAATCTAACCGACAAGCATGATAGCCATGTGGGTGTCACCCTGAAAGTCATTGAGGCGATTCGCAGTCTCCCGGAAGAAATACGACCTCGTCGCCTTTACGGATGCGAGGTCTGGCGCGGCCTAGACTGGATGGTGGATGAAGACAAAATCGCTTTCGATTGCTCAGCTCAAGAGAATCTCCAGGAGGCATTGCTGGGTGTTTTCGATTCGCAGATCAGTGGCGGTAAGCGGTACGACCTAGCCACCATGGGTCGGCGTCGAGCCAACGCGACGTATCTTGAGTCACATGGAACAGATTTTACCACCGGTATGGTCTTTGCTATGGATCTAACACCGTTGATCAATGATCCGGAGATGGACATCCAAGCTTACGTTCAAGAGTTCATCAATAGATTCGAGCAAGATGTGCAAGAGCGACTCGCACGCTTACAGTAGCGGTGCGGGCATTCAAAACCTAGGTGTTTGAGAAACAGAGGAAAGCAATGCTGGAAAAAGAGATCAACCAACAACCTGAGATCATTAAACAACTAATAGAGCGCGAAGAGAAAAATGTTGTCCAATTGGCGGACACATTGCGAGGTCAATTCGACTATGTGGTGATTGCCGCACGGGGAACCTCAGATAACGCGGCGCGATATGCCAAGTATATATTTGGAGCGCACAATCAATTATCTGTGGCGTTGGCAACCCCATCACTATTCACGTTGTACGACCGTCCACCATCGCTAAAGAGAGCGCTGGTCATGGGAATCTCCCAATCGGGTCAGTCGCCTGACATTGTAAGTGTAATTAAAGAGGGGAGGCAAAATGGGAGGCCTACCATCGCTATCACCAATGACGCGTCTTCACATCTAGCCCAAGCTGCCGAGTATGTGATGCCGCTCCATGCTGGTCCGGAAAAGGCAGTGGCAGCAACCAAGACTTACACTAGTTCACTGGCATCTCTGGCATTGTTCTCAGCCGCATTGGCAGAGGATAGTTCACGGCTGGATCAACTGAAACAACTGCCGGGAGTGCTTCAAGAGACGTTGGATGGACTGCAACCAGTAATGGGGCGAGTGGAGCGATACCGCTACATGACGGATTGCGCCGTGATTGGGAGGGGCTATAACTTTGCCACCGCCTTTGAAATTGCCCTCAAGGTCAAAGAGTTGACCCAGGTGGTAGCTGAGCCATACAGCTCGGCTGATTTCCTGCACGGGCCTATCGCCATGGTCAGAACTGGCTTCCCAGTGATGGTGATTGCCCCATCAGGCGCGGTCTTTGAGGACATGCGCGACCTGGTTCTCAAGGTAAATAAACTGGGAGCCGAAATTCTGATGATCTCTGATAACCAAGATCTCTTGGATATGGCTGAGATAGCATTTCCATTGCCACCAAAGTTGCCCGAGTGGCTAACTCCGATACCGAGCGTTCTACCGGGACAACTTATGAGCATGACTCTAGCTCGCGTTAAGGGGCTTGATCCTGACAGTCCAAAGGGGCTGAAAAAGGTAACCGAAACCTGGTAGCTGTAGGGTTAAGACTCTACTGCCACGCGGCCAATTCGGCCGCTGTTTCTACTTCCGCTTGGGCAATGGTGGCAATCAGGTTTTCTATCGACGCACCGTCGTCTGCACTCACCCCTTGCCCCGGACGACGTGGCACACCCACTTTCACACCGCGTGCTCTCACCCCGGCCTTGATAGTACCTGTTGGGTTATTGTTGTTGGTCAATACATCGACCAGCGGCAGGATTTGGTGGTAGTAGATGCGTCGAGCTAAGGGTAGATCACCTAAATCTACAACGGCACGCATGAGCTGCTGTGCCGAACGGGGGACAACATTCATTATTCCGGTGATCCAAGCCCGACAACCCAATGCAAGTGATTCCAAGGCCACGTTGGGAGCGCCACAGATCACTGAGATACGCTTACCGCCCAAGCGTTGAATACTGTGGACCCGCCTGACATCGCCGGTGCTTTCCTTGATATAGCGAATATTGCCAATCTCGGTGAGTCGGGCTACTAGAGATGGAATCAGATCGACACCAGTTAATGAAGGGTAGTTGAACAGAATGATCGGTAACGTGGTTTCAGCAGCAACCTGGGCGTGAAAAGTATAAACATCATCGTGCGAACGCCCGGCGTAGAGTTCAGGCAAGATAGGGGCTATCATGACCGCCGCAGCTCCCCGCGTTTCGGCAGATTGCACCAGGTCGATTGCCTGGCGCGTTGTGGTCGATACAACCGTCGGAACAATTGGAACATTATCAGCAACATATTCAAAGGCAGTGTCCCAAACAGTGATAGTCTCGTCAGTGCTGAGAAGCGGCCCCTCTCCAGTCAAAGCAGTCAGCATTAAGGCATCGGCTCCCTGCTCAAGCACAAAGTCGATCAACTGCTCCATGGCTGGGGCATCAAACATCTCATCAGCCGTAAAGGGAGTCACCAACGGCACAATAGTTCCGGTTAGTTCAGATTGCTGCATCAGTTTTCACCTGGTTGATCAGGTTCACAATTGCTACTTATTCTCATAGCTTTCGCGTTGCACAAGTATATCCCCTTCCGCCGTGGAAACGATGATTCCAAAACTAGCTCGGAGATTGTGCTCACAACTTGTTCTATTACGGCGAATATCAAGATATACTCACGGCTCAATCAGACCAGGCTTGGTTCTTTTACTGGTGTATTAATAGTTCATCCTTAGGTACTATTGAGATGAAAGGCCTTATTGACTATTATGATGACCGTGTGAAAGATGGGTTCAAGAGGTGTTTCGAGGAGGTGGATAATGGTCAAAGGGAAACTTTCGTTACTCATTTTGTCTGGGATTCTCGTCTTTATCATCAGTTCGTGTGGTTTTACAACTAGTATCGAGGAAGATACAAGTTCCCTGTCAGTAGTAATCTCTAATCCCTTGGAAGACATTTCCGTTTCCGTGGGTGATGGGGTGGCGATCACCTCTACTTCATTTTCTGAATCCGGAATTGCCAAGGTTGAGCTGCTGGTCAGCGGCCAGGTTATAGTAACTAATGGCCTGCAAGATTCGTCAACAACATTTGTGGCAACACAGAATTGGGTTCCGGTCATTCCCGGCACTTTTCCGATTTCAGTAGCGGTTGAAGATGTGGATGGTCAGCGTGTCCAATCCGATCTACTGACTGTTACTGTGCTGGAACAGATAGCGGAGCAGCCAACCGAGTCGACAGAAACACCTCTTCCCACGTTACCACCGTCCACGGAAGAGCCAGTTACCCCTCTGCCCACCGCTACCCCGGAGTCTCCCCAAGCCGAGACACCGACCCCGACGAGTGAGTCGCCATTACTCCTTGCTCCCATTCCGATAGAAATAGTCCCGATCCTCCCGACATCGACTCCTATGATCAAGCCCTTGCCTGGTCAACTCAAGCCAATCATTATTCCCCTGGCATCACCAAATATCCAATTTTCGGTGGCA
>JBDLKB010000054.1:0-7025 GCA_039714055.1 Chloroflexota bacterium | reverse complement strand
ATTATCAGTCGCCCTTTAAATGAGAATTGCTGCGCTGATCAGTGGGAAGGCCGGATCTAGGAGAAGGATTACCGCTCAAGAAGGCATCAAGCGCCTTATGGGCTGCTTCTCGATCGTCCCACGGATATTCTGTTTCACCAATGCAGAGTGACTGTTCGTGTCCCTTGCCGCATATCAGGACGGTGTCCCCTGGTTGAGCCTTGGTCAATGCAATGTAAATTGCCCGCATACGATCGGGCTCGCGGAAGAAGGTTTCCCCTTCCTTGCCACCAGCGCCGATACACCCTTTAGCCATGGTTGCCAGAATGGAATCCAACGACTCGGTGCGTGGATCCTCAGCGGTAAGAATGGTGAGATCAGCTTCCTGCTGTGAAATCTGCGCCATCAACTTGCGTTTGGCGACATCGCGTAAACCCGCACTCCCAAAGACGGTAATGATCCGCCCCTGCTCCTGGTTAACAGCGCGCGCGGCACGAACTGCATTCTGAAGCGCGTTCGGAGTGTGAGCAAAGTCGACAATCACATCAAAAGATTGTCCCCGGTCGATGCGCTGCATCCGGCCGGGAATGCTATCAAGCGCTATCAACCCACTCTGTATTGACTCGACTGGAATCTCTGGGACCAACGCTCGAACTGCCCCTATGGCTGCCAACGCATTGCTCACGTTATAGGCACCGATGAGGGATGTCTTCATCTGAGTTCTATTACCATTCTCGACTATGTCGAATGTTGTTCCCGAGTCAGAATACTGCACATCCTTAGCATGAAGCGAAGCATCTCTATAAAGCGAATAACTGATAGTGCGATCACACTTGATCTCTGCCATACGACCATATGATTCGTCATCTGCATTGAGCACCGCCACTTTGGGCTGACTCTCCTTGCGATACGAGGACGCTAGCCCCTCAAACAACAGTGCTTTGGCATCCAGATATTTGAGGTAATCACCATGGTAATCGAGGTGTTCGTGGGTTACATTGGTAAGAACAGCTATATCAAAATCGCATTCACTAACACGATGCTGCACCAACCCGTGTGATGTGGTCTCAAGCACGCAGTGTGTCAGACCACTATCGACCATCTCTAACAAGTAGCTTTGCACTGCAGGAGCATCGGGAGTGGTCACATGTAAGCCAGTAGCCTCCGAACGCGAACCCAGCATGGCATTTACTGTTGTTATTAGCCCTGCCTTGATGCCAGCAGCAGAGAGAATGCTATAAATCAAGTTTGCCGTTGTGGTCTTGCCGTCGGTTCCGGTTACGCCGATCATCACCAGCTTGCGGCTGGGGAAATCACGCAACCATGAAGAGAGATATGCCAACGCATACCTGCTGTCACTTGTTGCAAGGTAGGGAATGTCAGCGTCGATATAGTCGCGTTCACCAACTACTGCGATGGCCCCGTTTTGAATCACCTGGGGGATGAAATTGTGACCATCGAAATAATCACCGGTAACAGCAACGAATACAGTTCCAGGAACGACCTGGCGGGAATCGGCAGTGACATTGAAAACCGAATCCGAAAGCTTGGAAAGAAAGATATCGATCGAATCCCGTGCGCTGGACCATTTCATGGTGACAACCTACCTAAGAAAAAAGCGGCAACCTTCCCTGAGAGCAAGGAAGGAGCCGCCGTATCAATTCAGTGAACTAGTTTAGCCAGATACGAGTTGGCCCTTGAGCCCCCTCAATTTGCCAGCTACACTGTCATCCACCACCCTGTCTCCAATACGGACAACTACACCACCAAGAATAGATGGGTCGGTGTTGAATGAAATCTCTGCAGATTCGCCCAACTTTTCACCGAGGGTGGCGACAAATTGTTGTTGTTCGGAGGCTTCTAGAGCAAGAGCAGTGGTGATTGTTGCCGAATCGCCGACTAGCCCAGCGGTTTCCTCTACTAGGGGAATCCTTCCCTCCTCAATGCCAGTAAAGAACTGGTTGAGCAGAGCCTTGTGGCGTTTCCCGTCGAGATTCTCTCCAATGATCTTTTCCGCTGCTGATACAGCAAGAGATCCGATCTGATCTCGCATTTCAGAAAGCACCTGATTTCGCTCCGCCTGGGCGTCCTCGTGAGCTCGAGCCACGATCTTGCGCCCTTCCTCCTCGGCATCATGCACGATGTTTTGCTTTACCTGCTCCGCACTAACCGAAGCTTCGGCGACGATCTGCTGAGACTTGCGTCGTGCCTCTTCCAACACCCCGGCGGCATCCTGGTCAGCTTTTGCTCGCGCTTCACCAGCCAATCGTGCGTCCTCCAAACCCTTGGCTATCATGGTCTGCCGCTTATCCAATACGTTCAGTATGGGATTATAGAGCAGTTTGTACAGTGCGAACGCCAGAATGCTGAAGACAACAATCTGCGACAGGAGGTATATGGGGTTGATACCTAATTTAGCTATTGCATCCAAGGTTGTACCTCCCTATTGTCTAGACGAACTTGAGCAGGAGCGCCACTACCAAGGCGTAAATTGCGATAGCCTCAGCGAAAGCGATGCCCAAGATCATGGCTGTCTGGATCTGAGGGGCCGCGTCTGGGTTGCGACCAATCGCCTGCATTGCACCCATTGCTAGTAGGCCAATGCCGATACCCGGACCCAATGCACCCAGTCCAATGGCGAGCCCCGCTGCTAATTGTTTAATGGCAGCATCTGTAATTTCCATAAATGTCCTCCAATTGAGATTGTGCGACTGCTAGTGATCCTCACCGTGGGCGACAGTAGCAGTTGAGATAAATACAAAAGTGAGCATCATAAACACAAGCGCCTGAATAGCACCTACGAATAACTCCAAGCCGTAGAATATCATCACTCCCGGGAACAAGAAGGGGATGAGATATCCCATGACAAACAACAGCACCGCGCCGGCAAAGATATTGCCGAAAAGACGAAAAGTAAATGAGATGATCTTGGAAAATTCGGATATCGCTTCGAGCACACCGACAAAGGTGTCAAGGAGACCCATAGGATTCCCTTCTCCTATGCTCTTGGTTTGGATGAATTTGCCGAAATAACCACCCGCACCCAATGCCCGAATGCTATAGTATTGGGTCATAACTACCGAGACAAGAGCAAGCATGAGTGTGACATTGAGGTCGGTGTTTGCTGCTCGGAGGAAGGGCACCAGTACCCAGCCGCTATCAGCGTGATGTTCGTCCTCAGCGTGTGTCTCCTCCGCATGCGTTTCTTCAGCGTGTGCCTCTTCAGCATGCTCTCCTTCAGTAGGAGAGGCTTCTGCCTCAGTTATGGCGGGGCCCTTAAGTATGCCGATTGGTCCCAACTCTGCCCTGTTATAGGCTGTAATACCTTCTTCGTGAGGATGCTCTAGCAAACCAATGCTATCAAATCCAGGAATCAACTCCATCCAATTCGCAACCAGCACGAACAGGAAGATGGTGGCTCCCAGCCAAAATACCTGTCGGGTACGTTTGCCCAGGATAGTTTGAGCGAGATTGTAGATGGCTTCGATAATTGCCTCTAGAGTATTTTGCAGTCCAGAGGGAACCAAGCTTGATTCATCGTTTTGCCGTAGTTTCTTGGTACCAAAGTAGGATACAGTGATAAGAAACGCAGCCGTCAATAACGTTGTTAACATGGTGTTGGTGAGACCGGTTTTGAATCCCAGGATCTCCACGGTAGGAGTAATTGACTCGGCTGGAAGCAGAATCGTGGGGAGAACCGGCTCAGGCATGATGGTGTCGATACCCAGCTTGGCTAAAAACCCGGAACTAATGTAGAGCAAGAAGCCAACTACGACAACTATTACCAGATAATATAAACACCCTTTACGAGACAAATCGCTTCTCCTTTAATACGCTGACTCGTCTTCATCTTGAGCAGAGTCCAGAGTAGTATCTTGCTCTGGCTTTACCCTCTCTGCTGCTCGAAGCGCAACCCTAACAAGAATGAAAAGGCTAAGGGGGATACTAGCCAAGAGACTGGCTATTGTCAAGATATTATTGGTATCAAACAAGCGGTCAAGCCACAAGCCCAAAACCAAAGCGCCGATGATTATGAAAACGGTTACGCAACCAACTTGGATTACTGTACTGGCAAGCGCTGAGGAATAATTGGACTGTTTTCTCTCTGACATTAAAACAGCGATTCAGCCGCCCTCATCGCCCACTCAAACATCGGGGTGGCATAGATTCCTAGCGCGATGACACCGAGCATGGTTATGCCAAGGGCAAAGGCGGACGATCGCGGAACGGGAATAGTGATTGCCTCCACCTCCGGTTCCGCCCTAAATAGGTAAATCACCCTTACCAACATCAGGTAATAGTACAAGCCCACTATGGCATTAAGCACACCTATGATTGCCAGTCCGGTCATATTGGCTTCGATAGCAGCGCGGAATAGGAAGAACTTGCCGAAAAAGCCAGCCAATGGTGGAATCCCTGCCAAGGAGAGCAAAGCCAGCAACATAGCAAAAGCCAGATAGGGAGATCTTCGGCTCAGACCGGCATAGTCTTTGATCTCATCTGACCCAGTCAAGTTTGCAAACAGTATCACGATAGCAAACGCGCTGAGATTGGTGAGAGTATATGCTGCCAGATAAAAGATGGTAGCACCAGCTCCCTCGGGGCCTGCCGCAGCCAGACCACGCGGCATAAAGGCAACAACGCCCATCAGTGCGTATCCCGCATGGGCGACGCTAGAGTATGCCAAAAATCGCTTGATGTTGGTTTGCCATATAGCAAATAGGTTCCCTAATGTCATCGTTCCCACTGACATCGCTGTCAACAGCGGCACCCAGGCATTGCTAGGATGCACTTGTCCTGCGGTTCCAGCAAGAAAGAACCTAAGCATGAGGGCAAATCCTGCACTCTTGGAAGCGACAGACACAAAAGCGGTAATTGGAGTGGGAGCGCCTTCATACACATCTGGGGTCCAAAAGTGAAACGGTACTGCGGCGATTTTGAATCCCATTCCAACCACAATCAACACTGTAGCAACACTGATAGCGCTGGCTGGTGCCACTCCAAAGAAGAACAAATCGGCAATCTGGTAGATATCGGTGGTTCCGGTGTATCCGTACATCAGAGAGAAGCCATACAACAATATGGCGGAAGCAAATGCACCAAATAAGAAATATTTGAGTCCAGACTCGGTTGACTTGTTATCATGTTGGAGATATCCAACCAGAATATAAGCTGAGATACTGGTGGTCTCCAGTGCCACATAGAACATCACCAGATTGGCGGCGCTTGCCATCAAGCTCATTCCCAAGGTGGAAACGAGCAATACAGCGTAATACTCACCGCTCTTAAGTCCTTTAGAGTCAAGAGAAAGTAGTGCGGTTATGGCTGTGGCAACCAGGAAGATGGTCTGGAAAACGACTGCTGCCATGTCATGACGCACCATGCCGCCAAAGGCAGAAGTGGCTTCGTCAGGGTATCCAAATGATAGAAGCAGCACCATGATCACCACTGCTCCACCGGCAGTCAAAAAGCCAAGGTTGCGTTTTGACTTGCGCCCAGTGGCAAGATCTACCGCCAATACCAATATGGCAAGCAGTGTAAGACCAATCTCGGGGATAATAGCGAGCAAATCAGTAGGTTGTAATTGAGTAAACAACTACGCACCTCCTCCCAATAGTTGTGCCAACGGTGTGACCGCCGATTCGATGAGCGGAGCCATGATCTGCGGATACACACCAACAATAATCAGAATGCTGACAAGAATCACGAGTGCAACCTTGTCCAGTGCGGAAGAAGGTCGCATGTCATGCCACTTTTCCGCCTCATATTCGCCAAAGAACACTTGCTGAACAATGCGCAGCACATAAGCTGCGGTGATGACGATCCCTGTTGCGGAGAGTATGGCGATCACGCGATAGTACCAGGCGACACTTTCACCTGCTTGCCAAACTCCAAGGAAGATGGGTAGTTCGGCGGTGAATCCAGAAAAGCCTGGCATACCCATACTCACAAAACCGCCCACGATGAAGGCAACAGTAGTCCAGGGTAACACCTTTACCATGCCGCTGAGTTCGGGTATCTGCCTTGTATGCGCCCGATCATATACCACACCGACAACAGCAAAGAAGAGAGCTGTCATGACCCCGTGGGAGAACATCTGCATCCCCGCGCCCACAAAACCAATGGTGGTCATGGTGGCAAAAGCCATGCTCACCAACCCCATGTGGCTGACGGATGAAAAACCGATGACATACTTGAAATCCTTTTGGACAAATGCCACCAAAGAGCCGTAAACCACGTTGACCAAAGTGAAAAGCACCAACACTGGCAACCACTGTTGGGCTCCGTGGGGAAGTAGTTGAACCCCAATCCGCATAGCCGCGTACGCGCCCAGTTTCATCAGCACACCTGCGTGGAACATAGAAACCGCAGTGGGTGCAGCCACATGACCATCAGGTGACCAACTGTGAAGGGGCCAAATGCCAGCCAGAACCGCAAATCCAAGGAATGTCGGCAGGAACCATAACGATTCAAAATTGACCAACTTGCCGAATACACTGACATCTTGATTAAAGACGCCCATACCGGCCATTTTCGACATGGTCACCAGATTGAAGGTTCGGTGACAGCCCTCAGCGTCGCACAAACCTGCTGCATTAAGCGCCTCGGGGCTGGGCATGTAGTAAATAGCCAGCACACCAACTAGGGATATAACGCTGCCAATAAGAAGATAAAGCGTTAGCTTCATGGCGGCGTATTCGCGGGTTACCTTCCAACCCCAAATGACGATAAGCACATACATGGGGAACACAGCCAGTTCATAGAAGAAGAACATCTGGAAGACGTCCAAGCTGATGAACACGCCAAATACACCGGTCGCTAGGAGCATCATAAAGGCAAAGAATTCGCGGGGCCGATCATCGATTCCCCAGGAGATAAGCACACCAGTGAATGCGACGATGCCGGTTAAGGTTATCATCGCTAGGCTGAGACCATCGGCTCCCATATAGAACGATATACCGATGCTCTCTAGCCATGGGAATGGACCGAAAGTGTATTGCAGCTTGTCAGCCCATGTAGTGGCTTGATTTGCCGCTTCCATGTCA
>JBDLKB010000053.1:0-7085 GCA_039714055.1 Chloroflexota bacterium | reverse complement strand
GTGATATAGTTCCGCACTTTCAGCATAAAGATAATGGACAAAATACTGAGGGCTATCGGTCATTTGCAGCACAAGATTCTTTTGCAGTTCGACCATCTCAGAGATGAGTGCGCCTCTTTTTTGCGGAGTGTCGTAGCGTGGGTCGTTCTCAAAAAATGAATGGTCGCCCTGACCCCGAAATCCCAAAGCCCAGATCACTCTTTTGTCTTTATACTGAGCAATAGCCTCCTTATATAGCTCAACAAAACGTTCCTTGTCCTCTGGAATTGCAGGGTCATCACCGGAGAACACATCAGAGAACATTGATGCACCTAGCGGTTCGGCATGGTGCTGCGTAATCCACAGCCCCATTTCAGAGGCTAATTGCAGTTGAGGATCACTTGCAGAAATGCCAGTACCGGGAATGATCATATTGTAGCCGGCTCTGAGCAATGTCTCGAATATCTGCTCCCAAGTTGCCAATGAAATCCTCATATCGTCGTGCCAACCAATGAGGCAGTCTTCGTCGTTTATAAACCATCCTCTGAAACGCACTTTTGGCACAGGCGATGTAAAAGTGAAGGCTGGTAAATCTATTTCATCTTGCAGTTTAAGCGGGTGGTCTGTCCAGAACTCATAGGGGTCTACGCATAAATGATGTTCACAAAAATGGTATATGCCAAAGACAAGGCCAAGTCCGTTGCCACCTTCGATGAGAATATAGTCATTAGTACTTTGGATGCGGAACTCTTCTTCGTGATCAAAAGAGGCTGCCTGCAATCTTATCTGGTTGCGAGAGGTCCGATCAGTTACCTCCGGTTCTTGACCGAATATCCGAGACATGTCCCTTATGAGCCCTTTAAGGGCGTAAGTTACGGGAGAAGAGCACTCAGAAAGCAAGAAAATGGTGGTGTGTTTATTGATTTTCATAATCTCTCGGTTATGTTGCTTTCAAATGATTTATTCTGAATCGCTACTTTTCGCTTGATAACTCTTTCAAGTTGCTGCTCCATCAAGTAGTCCTGTTCCTGTACCAGCTATTTCATCCTTTTAGTCCGGTTGAGGCGATGCCGGTAGTGATGAACCGCTGCAGGGAGGCAAATACCAGGGTGACCGGCAGCAACGTTAGCACCGTCATGGCCAGAATATAGTTCCATGCGGTTGTGTTTTCTCCCTGGAATACCTTTAAACCGATTTGCAAGGTGAAATATTCACTCTTGGATAGCAGAATCAAAGGCCAGAGAAAATCATTCCATCGCCACATGAATGAGAAAATGGCTAGAACTGCGATTGCAGGTAAAGCCAATGGCAACATTATTTGCCAGTAGATGCGCCACTCTGAAGCGCCATCAACCCGAGCAGCATCGATCAGATCATCTGGAATAGTAAGCATGTACTGACGTAACAAAAACACACCGGTTGGTGTTGCTGTTGTGGGAAGAATAAGTCCCCAAAGGCTATTCTGTAGCCCCAATTGATGTGTTACCCAGAAAACAGGTACCAGAACGACCGCCAGAGGCATCATAAGGGTACTTAGGATGATGGCAAAGACTATTTTGCGCCCCTTAAATCTATACTTGCTCAAGGCAAAGGCTGCCATGCTGTTGATAATGAGCGTGATCAGTGTGGCAGATATGGTTACGATGACACTATTTTGGAAATAGGTAAAAAACTGATAGCGGCGAAGGGGTTCCAGATAATTGTCGATCTCTAGATGTAGCGAGCGGATCGCTTCAGTTTGATCGACGTGAACCTTGATCACATCCTCTGGAAAATTGGGATCAATGAGCTGAGCTTCGATTCCCACACGCCGAATTTGGGCCAAGGTTACAGTGCTTCCATCATCCAGCGTAACTTTGTACAGAGAGAGAGGACGGTCATACCCTTCAACCTCAACAGAGTCTTGAGCATAAGGGAGAAATCTTGGGGGAAACTCAGCCAATGCGGCTGGGGTTTTAAAAGAGGACATTACGATCCACAGTACCGGACCAAACATTAGAATGATACCGAAGAACAGATATAGATACGTCAGGACGTCGGAAATATGAAGCTTCTTATATCCTCTGGTTCTGAAAAGAAATCTACTGATTGCGCTCATTTTCTCGCTGATAGTGTCAAGTGATCAATAAATCTCGTCTGTTCGTCTTGACAATCGATTCTGTATCAATGTGATACTGCCAAGAACCAATAACATCAAAGCTGACCCTGCTGCTGCCATACCGAAACTGCGGGGATAGGTGGTAAAACCAGTCTCTACGATGTATTGAACAAGATACTTTGTAGCTGTTCCTGGACCTCCAGTGGTAAAGGCGTAAACATGGTCAAAGACCTGTACAGAACGAATGGTTACCAGCACCAGCACAACCAATATGGTTGGAGATAGCAATGGCAAGGTAACCTTCCGAAAAGAAGCAAATTCGTCTGCGCCGTCGATTTTTGCCGCCTCGTACAATTCGGCGGGAATGCTTTGTAGACCAGCAAGGATAATCAGTGAGTAAAATCCCATTGATGCCCAGACTCCTACAAATATCACCCAGAATGTTGCCCAATCGGGACTAACCATAAAATTCACCGATTCAATGTTGAGAGATTTGAGGACGGCGTTCATCAAGCCTTCGCGTTGAACGATCCAGCGCCAAGTGAGGGCGATTACAACAGGTGATAGCATAACTGGATAAAAGAAAACGCTGCGGAAGAATCCTTTGAACCTGATTGGTCGATTGAGTACCAGTGCGGTGATTACTGAAACCAACAAGGTAAGGACAACACTGGAACCAACATATACTAGGGTTCGAGGAATTGAACTCCAGAAAATGTCTTCTCTGCATGTGTTGGGCTCCAGGTAGTTTGCGCAATCAAAGATTCTAGAATAATTATCTAGACCAACAAAGGGCCTATCCTGTAGGAATGGCTTGCTGCCCCCGGTAAATGAGTAGTAGATATTAAGGAAAACAGGGAACAAGGTAAATGTGCTAAATATGAGGAGATTGGGCAGCAAGAAAAGGATGACCATTCGCCTTGCGCCCACATATCTTTGAAATACCTCAAATGGGATCCCAATGATATTCATGATTGCGCTGTAGATGGTGTTAGCGAATCGCTTTATCATGCTGAGCCAAGACATTGGGGATCCTCAGGGTATTTCCAGTTGTTAGAAAATAGCAGCAGGCAATTGCTGCTCACCTGCTGCTATTCTAACCAAGTCTAAACGTAACTACACGCGAGTCTACTGATGAGCGTCCTCGATATCCTGTTGCATGCGCTCTATGGCTTCGTCAATAGTCAATTCGCCGGCGACCGCCTGCACAATGCGAGGTTTGGTCTTGCCAAAGATGGTCCCACCATACGGCGAGCTAACCAAGTTCTGTGCTACAGGGGACACCTCACTGGCGAGCCACACATTCAGCGCCTCGGCTCCATTCTCGGTAGTGGTTTGGAATTCGACACCAATCTCGGCCAATCCAGCATGTTGGGGAATGAGAAGGGTTCGACCGGCCCATTCTCCATAGGCTTCTACTGAAACGAGAAAGTCCATCAAGCGGGCAACCTCTTCTGGGTGTTCAGTATGCGCAAAGGCAACCATAAAGCCGCCACCTGGCATTCCGGTGCAGCCACCGTCACCACAGGGGTTGGGTACTACTTCCCAGTCAAAGGCATCGCCGATTTCCTGCTCGAAGCGGGAAACCTGCCAGCTTCCAGACATGTAGAACGGCGAGTTGCCATTGATGAACTCGCCAGCAGCATCCAGAGACTGTCCTTCCGCACCAGACCAAATATCCAAAGGCATTACCCCGGTTTCATGCCAATCTACCAGCAAGGTGAGCATATCTTTAAAGCCTTCATCACCTACTAGGGCAGGGTATCCCTCGTCATCAAAGTAATTTGCGCCCTTGCTAATTGCCGGTCCAGCAAAGCGGTGGCCACTGGGGTCCATGACCAAGGCATGGGGAATGCCGACAGCTTCTTTGACTTGAGTGGCAGCTTCAGCCCATTCCTCCCAGGTCACTTGGTCAGATGAATCACTGGGAACGGGCACACCAGCCTGTTCCCACAAGGTGCGATTGATATAAGGGCCGGTGATGGTGGTATCGATGTTGTAGCCATAGAGGGCATCAGTCCCGCCGCTAAAGAATTTATTGGGAACTCCAAGATTCTCATCCCAATATGCTGAATCTGCCACGTATGGACGCAAGTCCAGGAAGAACTCCCGGAAGGCGAATCCGGAGGGAATCAGCAAGCGTGCCATATCTGGACCTTCACCCGACTCTAGCTGCAGCGGTAAACTCTGGTCCAGAACCTCACGACCCACATAATCAACAATCACATCAATGTCCGGGTTATCAAGCTCAAATTGATCAATCAATTCGCTCAAAACCGGCTCATCGACGCCAGGTGAGGCAGCATGGTAGAGAATGCGCAATGTCACTAATTCCTGAGGTACTTCTACGATTACTTCTTTGGTAACCACTACCTCCTTCTCCACCTCTTTCTCTACCTCAACCAATTTGGTAACTTCAACCTCTTTAATTACCTCGATGGTTTCAGGCTCGACTTCCTGCTGTTCACAGGCAACTACAAACAGGGCCAGTGAAGCCAGTAACACAAAATAGAGTATGCGTTTCATTATCTTTCTCCTTCTTTAATCACTAGGATCTCTCACATCTATGAAGATGTGACGGGGGTGACCGTCAGGTCACCGGATGTACTTCCTATGGAGCATAATCATCATCTACGCAATAGTCTTCCTCCTTGTGTCATTTTTACTTGATTGCGTTACCGTTCACGCCTCGCAATATAGCACGGGCAGATTTTCTTGTCAAGTAATTCGTCAGCACGGTCAATTATCGAAGATGTTTCTCTCGACTGTTACTTGCATTCTGGTGATGACAAATGATAATGTAGCATGGAGGTGGAATCTATAGTACAATATGCGTGACCGTTCTACCTATATGTGGCTCTGATTGCAAGATGGATTGTTGGATATGTTGATGGTTCGTGATTAAGGATAATGTTATACATAGACAGAGAGGTGGGAAGATGACTACTAGTTTACAGGGCAAACGTCCCACCATTCGTGATATTGCCAAACTGGCTGGGGTTTCTCATCAGACCGTTTCCCGCGCTCTGAATAATCAAGCCAGGATTGCACCTGAAACACGCAAGCGCATTCTTCGTATTGCTCGTGATCTGGGTTATCACCCCAACAGGGCTGCCAAAATGCTCAGTATGAAACGGTCTTTTGTGCTCGAAGTGAATCTGGTCAATATTGAGCCTGCTACTGCATTCTCACTATCAGCCAAGATCATGTCAGACACCGCCAAAGATCTAGGTTATTCAGTGATGTTTGCCGAGATCACCCCTGATGAGATCAACAAAGCTATAGAAAGCGCAGCCTCACGCCTGGTAGACGGTATGGCATTGTACGCGCCGCGGTTAAACGATGACCGTGAAATCGCGGAGATTGGTCACAGACATAACATTCCTATTGTTCGCCGAGATTATGCCCCTGACTCAAAACTGGCATGCGTTGGCTATGACATTGTTTATGGCGCCACTCTGGCTGTGCAACATCTTCTTGATCAAGGGCACCGACATGTTGCGGAGATTAGTGGCCCGTTGGAGTACACCGCAGCGGCGATACGGCACAACACCTGGCAAAAGCTCTTGGAGGATAATGGGATTGAGCCGGGACCGAGCGTTGCCGGAGATTACTCGATAAAGAGCGGCTATGAAGCTATGCTGGAACTACTGAAACACAAAATACCATTTACTGCCTTGGTTGCCGGCAACGACCATATGGCTCTTGGCGCAATCCGTGCCCTGCAAGAACATGGAAGGAGTATCCCCGACGATGTATCAGTAGTTGGGTTTGATGACAAACAGTATGCTGCTTACATCGATCCGCCGTTGACGACAATTAGGCAGTCGTTCGACCGGCAGGACAAAATAGTCACAGAATATTTGATTGAACTCATTGAAAATACGGACACAGAGATCTACCATCGTGTTTTACAGCCTGAACTAGTGGTCAGAAATAGTGTACGCAATCTGAATGCGTAGTATGATATATTGATCAATAGATATGATCCAAACAAACGAAATCATACTGTTTCAAGGCGACTCGATTACTGACGCTATGCGCAGCAGGGAGCTCACCGAACCTAACAACATCAAAGCCCTGGGCAGCGGATATGCCAACTTTGTTGCCTCTCAACTGCTGAGGGACCGGTCAGCAGATAATCTCAAATTCTACAACCGCGGCAACAGTGGGGATCGAATTGTAGACCTTTACGCCCGCTGGAAGACAGATGCCATCAGCCTGAAACCTGATCTCATCAGTATCCTCATCGGCGTCAATGATGCCTGGCACGAATACATGAGGCAAGATGGTGTTGATGTCGAACGGTACGAGACGATCTACAGGTTACTGCTGGACTATACCCAGCAACAGCTTCCTGATGTGAAACTCGTGCTTTGCGAACCTTTTATACTGCTGTGCGGTGAAGTACAGGAGAGCTGGCTCGAGGATATGGCCCGCAGGCGTCAAGTCATCCGTAAGTTGGCAAACGAATTCGATGCCTGCTTGGTAACCTTTCAAGCTTGCTTAGATAAAGCATTGGAAGATGCCCCTCCTGAATATTGGTCAATAGATGGAGTGCATCTCACCGCGGCTGGTCACCGCGTCCTGGCCGACTGCTGGTTGGAAGCAGTCCTGGCTTCTTGACTTGGCCGCATGCAAATATCCAGCTGTTACTACTCCGTTTGATTTAACCAACAGAAGAGTTTCGATCCTGCTCGATTAGAATTTTCATGGCTTCAATCGCCGTCTGGATAGCGCGGTCGCCGTGGAACAACTCCTTGCCTTCCTTGTCTTCCGGCAAGCCCTCTTCCGCGCGAACCATCATCATCACACCCCCGGCGCGCTTGCGGTGGATACTTGACAGGATCAAGATAATCGCAGCTTCCATTTCAGAACAAATTGCGCCACCCCTGACCCACGCATTCCAACGCATTTCTAGATGCTCCGCTACTGGCATTCGTTCAGCTTCAACTTCGCCGTAGAAGGAATCCTTGGTATGCGAGACGCCAAGTTGGTAGGGCAGATT
>JBDLKB010000052.1:0-7085 GCA_039714055.1 Chloroflexota bacterium | reverse complement strand
AACTGCAAGCTTGTAGGTTCCAATCTTGTTTGCTACATCTCCGTTGGCAGCGATACGATCAGCGCCTACTAACACCAGATTGACTTGCCCGGTACGCATGAAATGACCAGCAGCATTGTCAGCGATCAGATCATAGGACACACCAATTCGATCAAGCTCCCACGCTGTCAACCGTGCTCCTTGCAGTCGTGGGCGCGTTTCATCAACCAGGACATGAATTTTCTTGCCTTGTTCGTGCGCAGCTCGGATTACACCCAGAGCAGTACCATAATCAACAGTAGCAAGGCTGCCAGTGTTACAATGGTGGATAATGGTGTCACCATCGTTTACAAGCGTCGCGCCGTGCGCTCCCATCCTCTGATTAATGCTCACGTCTTCGTCAGCGATGCGCTGAGCATTCACTAGTAATGCTTGTTGCAAACTGGTTACGTCAGACCACGCTGGAGAAAGCGCCAACTCTAGCTGTTGGGTCACTGCCCACTTGAGATTCACCGCGGTAGGTCGCGATGACAACAACACATCCGCTGCCCTCTGCAGTTCCTGCTGCAGGGCGACAACAGTAGGTGACGCAAATTGTCGAGCGGCGAGCGCCATTCCGAATCCCGCGGTAGCACCAATTGCCGGTGCTCCTCTGACAACCATGTCGGCAATCGCCTGGGCAAGATCTCGATAATCACTATAGGACTCGATCTTATACTCCCAAGGCAGCTTGCGTTGGTCGATCAATTTTACTGAGTTGGTCTCCCAATAAACGGTCCGCATATTGCATCCTCGGTAATTGTTGGGTTCTCGGATGGTAGCACACGGCAAAATCATTGTCAAAATCAATATGCCTTGACCAGCAATCTATAAAACGGTTTGCTTCGAAACCTGCCGAGAAGCACTTGTCAAAACCACTTTCACAATGCATAATCCTTTGCCAAGGGTGGTTCACGGTGAATATACAGCTATGTAACTATATCACTGAAATTGAACAATTACTGTCGGATGAAGAGCATTCCGAGGTAATTGCACACTGCCAGCATGTTCTCAGCTTTTTCCCCAAGAATCTCGCGATCTATCGACTGTACGGCCTAGCTCTGCTGTTGTCAGGAGATACCAAAGACGCTGCTGATCTATTCTATAGGGTGCTGAGTGTTGTTCCAGATGATGTCATATCTCATGTTGGTCTAGCAGCTCATTTCGAGGTCTTGGGAGACTATCCCCGTGCATCAGGGCACTTGACGCAGGCGTTCGAGGTACAACCGTACAATACGTCCATCAAGGAAGTATTGCTAAAGATCCGCTCGATACGAAACGGTGGCGATGCATCGGATGCCAAAATGTCTCGCGGTGCGCTCGCTCGAATCTATCTTAGAGGTGGAAATCCTAGACAGGCATTTGAGGAGCTGTCCGTCGCTCTTAGGTCAACTCCAAATATAGTTAGTCTGAGAGCTCTGATGGCGAGGACGCAGTATCTCATGGGGCATCGCGTCGAGGCAGTCAATACATCAAACGAATTGATTGAGCAGCTTCCATACTGCGCTGCTGCAAACTGCGTCCTATTCCTAACTACGTCACTAATCGGACGACCAAACCAGGCTCAGGACTATTTTCGTCACATTCATGCCGTTGACCCATATCTAGCAGAACGTATGAGTGGTGACAGACAAGTAGATGAACTTGAGATACCGCGGCTAGAATACATCCAACCTTCAGAAACAGACGCAGCTAATGTACCAGAATGGCTGCGAGAATTGGGACTTGTGGATGACAGCAGATACAATGATGACTCAGCCACAGAAGATCCAGAACAGGAAAGCAATCTAGGCTCTGATTCCACGGTTCCGATAATCGTATCTTTGCTGAGGAACCAGAAAGGTGATATATCATACGATGTAATGGATGAAATGGCATCGCAATTATCTCCACAAGGCAACAATCAAATTGCGTTGAGTCAAAACAGGTGGGAAACCGGCGATGAATCCCTGGACATGCTAGATGACTTGCGGACGCGGCGCTGAAGAGAGGTGTATCCATGAATGAAGAAGAACTCAAGACTCCAGAGGAACAAGAAGACAAGAGCCCTGAAAGTGAAAACAACGACGCAGTTGCATGGCTGGAGAATTTAGCCATCACTCATGGTGCCAAACTTACTGAGCGAGATTCATCTCCAGTTGAAGGGGTCGAATACGCTGAGGACATTCCAGACTGGCTGCGCTCCATGGCTCCTCCCGGGACTGAGCTTCCAGCAAGGCCTGATGATTGGGAACCGGACACTCAACCTGAGGAAACCGAATTCGAACAGGTCGAAGATGAAGCACTGGATGCAGTGGAAGCAGCATTAGCAGAAGTGGAGGAAGCTGACACTGAGTTTGTGGAAGCGATCGAGGCTTTTGAACTCCCGTCAGAAGAAGTCGAGGAAATCCTCGAAGATGACCTCGAGGAAGAACCAGCTGTGCCAGCAACTGCATTACCACCATGGCTAGCAAGTAAGATTGTTCCTGATGACGCAGTAGTTGACACTGTGATCGATACTGCAGACATTAGACCAGAGATTGACGAATCAGTTCTCGCAACTGAAGAAGAAGCAGCAGACATCCCTGCCTGGTTAGCAGAACAGCCAAAACCCGAGGGGCTAGAAACAGAGTATATCGATGATGAAAAGATGCCTGACTGGCTGACAGAATTGTCTGGAAAGCCAGAACAAGAAGAGATTGTAAGCGAGATTTCAACTGCTGAGGAAGCAGTTCTTGAAGACGTAACTCCTCCAGCTGAGGCGGAATTGGAGACCCCTGAATGGCTGCAAGAGGTGGTTTTAGAAGATCAAGAGAGAGAGGAGCCGGCGCTAGTAAGTGCTGAGGTTGACACGGAACCAGACGTACCTGATTGGCTGCGCGACCTAACCGAGGACGAGACCGAGGAGGTAGTATCTGAGGTGCAGCCAGAGCCAATAGACGAGCAAGCAGTTGAGGAATTTGAAACAGTGCCGGAGTGGCTTTCCGGACTGACAGACGGCGAACCAGTTGTCTTGGAAGAAGTACCGGCAGATGCAGATGAAGGACCCGCCATCCCCGCAGACGATTTGGAGCTTCCCGAATGGCTGCGAGAAGAAATCGCTGCTGAACCAGAACCGGAACTTGAGAAAGCGGTTACCGAAACGCTGGAGGAGACACCTGAGTGGCTGGAAGATGTTGAGCTAGAAGAAGAAGAAATCGTCGAAGCAGCAATCATCGCTGAAGAAATCGATAAAGATCTGGAGGAGATACTCTCTGAACCATCAATCGTCGATGAACCATCAGAGGAGTTGGAAGAGATTGAACCAGAGCCGGCACTTGAAGAAGAAGCAGCTGTTGAGGAGCAACCCGATTTAGTTGAAGCGCAAGCACTGGTTGATAAAAGCCAACTAGATGCTGTGCTAGACAAATACGCATTGTCTATAGAAGAAGGAACACAGCTTGAGCAAGTGAACAGTCACCTCGAGCAGCTTGTAGCTGAAAACCCAAACAACATCAGGGTTCGACAGCTTCTAGGTGATTCTTATATGCGCCAAGGCGAATTGGAGAAAGCTCTCAACGAGTACCGTGAAGCGTTAAGCCAAATATAGGGTGATATGGAGGAATAGTGGAAAGAACTCTTATCATAGTAAAACCGGATGGTGTTCAAAGAGGTCTGATTGGGCCTGTCATCACACGCTTTGAGAATCGAGGACTCAAGCTAGTGGCACTCAAGTTCATGCAGATTACGCCTGAACTTGCAAGCCGGCATTATGCGGTACATAAAGGCAAATCTTTCTATGAACCCTTGATTGAATACATCACCAGTGGTCCGGTAGCAGTTATGGTGCTAGAAGGCCCAGATGCAATACTCGCGGCACGGAATACCATGGGCTCTACTCGCCCGGTAGAAGCTCTTCCAGGAACTATCCGCGGTGATTTTGGGATGCAGGTTGGGAGAAACATTGTGCACGGCTCAGATGGTCCAGAGACCGCAGCATTCGAGATTGATTTGTTCTTTAGCAATGACGAATTAGTGAATTGGGAACAGTCAGTAGAGCGTTGGATACTTGAATAGGGATTATTGAGTAAGTATGAGCGGCGTGCACAAGCCGCTCTTTTCTATTCTGGTGACTGAATACTGGGTTGATCTACTCTTACCACATGCCCATCATAATCAACGATGATTCTGAAACCTGTCAATCCCAGCCAAGCACGCATTCCCTCAGGTAGCGATTTACCCAACATCTGAGACACATTGTCAATCGAAGCATCAATCACCGCTTTTGAGAATAGATCATCTTTCCCCATCATCTCCAATGCAGCTTCGACCGCTTGCTCACGGTCGACATTGAGCGCATCGGTGAGAATTTCCAGGACCTCTCGATCGATTCCCTCAGCCTCCACATGGCGGTCGAATCCAGCATCATCTATAACATAAAAGGCTGAATCACCCAGATAGACGACATCTACTGGTTCATCGTTTATCGTGGAGACAAGCCCCTCAAAAACAGCATGCTTTATCATGGTTCAATATTGACGCATGAGTGCGACTAACCTTTCTTGTCAACCAGTGCTCGACTGCATATAATGCCTTCAGTCAAACCATCAAGTCCAAACACAATGCATCCTGAAGACCAAGTATTGGTAGCCATCATCAACCATCCTCGTGATCTAAGATTGGCTCAAGAAGAACATTGGTACAGAATTCCAGTTGATAGCGTACCCAAGGGTCTGCACGCTGATTATATCGCATTTTACTGTGGGAGCGCTTTCGAGGATAAAAAGTGGGCTATTCACTATTACGCCAAAAACGAGGGGCACGAGTTAGCACGAAGAAAAGACTTGATACCGGATGAAGCTGATCATGAACGATCTGATCACATGTATTATCGGATACAACTGGGGTCATTAATAGAACTTGAGCGCCCGATCGTAAGCTTGCGCTGGCGACGCATCAGCTTCTTTCACACCACATGGGATCGTTTTACCACTGCTACAGAGATCAATGACCTGTTCATCAAAGGTGAAACCTATGTTGACCGGGTCTTTTATACTCTTCATGATGCTGAAGACGTGTCTGGCGACCAGTATTCAGTTGAGGATGACGCAGGCTGATAGTTGCACCCTCCATCTCTGTCTATTGCTGAGCTAGTTCGCTATGGTATAATCCGCCGAGCTTGATCAATAGACCGTGTTGACTGCATGGTAAATGGAGCGATTGTTTGTTTCGACCACTTGACGCACTCTTCGGGCTTTTCTCGCTCGACATCGGCATAGATTTAGGAACTGCAAATACCCTTGTTGCTGTTCGCAATAAGGGTGTTGTTATCAACGAGCCTTCTTGGGTTGCTATTAATAAGCGAACCAGAACCCCCCTAGCGGTTGGCGCAGAAGCTAGGGAAATGGTTGGTCGCACGCCAGCCAATATTGTTGCCATTCGTCCGCTCCGTGATGGGGTGATATCCGAATTCGAAGTTACCGAAGCAATGTTGGACTATTTCATCGGGCGGGTTCACGAATCTAGTTTCATGCCCTTCCCACGTCCGCGAGTGGTAATTGGGATTCCAAGCGGTGTGACTGAGGTTGAGAAGCGCGCAGTATACGATGCAGCTCTGTCTGCAGGCGCACGAGAAGTGCACCTAATCGAAGAACCCATGGCAGCAGCGATCGGAGCTGGACTTCCGATATCCGAACCTCGCGGCAGCATGGTTGTAGATATTGGCGGGGGCACAACTGAGGTTGCAGCCTTCGCTATGGGCGGCATTGTGGTTAGCCGATCGATCCGTGTAGCTGGCGACGAGATGGACGAAGACATAATGGCTTACATGCGAGGCAAGTACAATCTCTTAATTGGAGAGCGAATGGCTGAACGCACCAAGATACGTGTTGGGTCAGCTTATCCTCTGCATGAAGAACTGACTATGCCGGTAAGAGGTCGAAACCTGATCACTGGACTTCCTGAGGAAATCGACGTCAGCAGCATTGAGATGCGTGAGGCACTGTCTCCAGCAGTAAATGTCATAGTCGACACAGTTAAAGACGCTCTTGATGAAACCCCTCCTGAATTGGTAGCAGATTTGATGGATATTGGGGTGTGCCTCGCAGGCGGAGGTGCACAGCTACAAGGTTTGGCCAATCGCCTAGCTGACGAAGTGCGCATTCCAGTATGGGTCGCGGAAGATTCAATGACCTGCGTGGCGCGGGGAGCCAGCAAGATTCTGGAAAACTATGAAGCACTCAGCAAGGTATTGGTAGGACTTGAGCGCGGAAGCACACACCATTAACCTCTACCTACCCCTAACGTCTATTCTTTGATCGTCTCAATATGAATACGTCAAGGTCCTCTTGGGAAACCGTTCGTTGGCGTACAGTTTTATTCATTGCCGGCGCCAGTCTCATCATCTTGCTACTGGATACTACGGGGCATCTCGCACTCATCACAGGATATCTGCGGACACCGTTCCATCTTGTTCAAAGCTGGATAACAGGACGCTCTTCCGCTATTGTGGATACGCTGGAAGCACCTCTTAACGCGCATCTGCTCGAAGAGGAAAATGAGAGACTCAAGAGACAAGTTGACGATCTTGAACGACGTAATGAAGAATTACTCGAGTATTACGCAGAGTACGTTCTACTCTCGTCACTTGTGGAATACGCCCGAGATGAGCCCGACATTCGCCGAGTGGCCGCAGATGTAATCGGCTGGGAGATCAATAACTACCGCCATTACGTTACCATCAACAAAGGAGAACGTCATGGCTTTGAACTGGGAATGCCGGTTGAGACCGATCGAGGGCTGGTCGGACGTATAGTCTCACTATCTCCAGTGTCATCTCAAGTCCAGCTTCTAACTGACTCCAGCAGCGCGGTCAATGCTCGTCTAGGTGCAAGCCGCGCGACAGGCGTACTAGAAGGTCAGTTGAGCGCTAACCTACGCATGAAGTGGATTGCGCAGGACGCTGGAATTTCTGAGAATGAAGTAGTGATGACCTCCGGATTGGGCGGCAACTTTCCGCCAGACTTGATAATTGGTCGAGTGACCAGAGTCGAACAGTCGGCTTCGGAGCTATTTCAAGAGGTTGAGGTACGATCGGCAGTTGACATGGA
>JBDLKB010000051.1:0-7097 GCA_039714055.1 Chloroflexota bacterium | reverse complement strand
TGCTAATAGAACCAGGACATATCGGTGCTACCTACGAACTGGCTGGACCGTCTGCCCTTTCTCAAGATGACATAGCAACGCAATTGGGCGCACAGTTAGGGCGAAAGGTACAGGCGGTTAGCATCTCTCATAAAGAATGGCGCAATACTGCCCGGCAAAATGGACTAGGTGACGATGTTATCGAGAAGCTGATAGCAATGTTCAAACACTATGCCCGCTTTGATTTCACTGGAAATCCGAATGTCCTTCGTTGGCTGTTAGGTAAATCACCAACGTCATTCGCTGATTTTATCAAGCGGGAATTCAAGTAGAGGAATCATGGATTGGAACTTGCAGGATAATGTCAATTGTAGTCTCTCGAGTAGATAGATCTAAATCACAAGTATTGGAGAGAACATATAAAAATCATTGACTTGAAAGGTTAATATCTAACTGATGTCAATAAAAAGACCCTGCGAAGAACTGTGCTCACAGGGTCGTTTTGTTTGAGTAGGGCGGGTGGGATTCGAACCCACACGTCCGCTAGGACAGAAGATTTTAAGTCTCCGGCGTCTGCCATTCCGCCACCGCCCCACGAGGGTATTTTAGCACAAGCAAGGATGATAGCAATGGCGTTGGTTGTTTGGAGTAGTGACGGTCTACAAGTTAAATCTAGAATACACTGATAGGTATAGGTACAAATGTGAGGATCAATAACGCCAAGGTAACAATTCCCACAAGTGCTCTTTTCGAATCGACTGGTGAGACATCGTCGAGGGGTTTGCTCCGTGCTTGTCCGAAGAAGAATACCATGACCGCCCAGAACCACCATCCGTTCCAGATAAATCCTAAACCGACAAGACCAATCAGCACGGGGTAATAAAGCAAGCGAGCTTTCTCACCCAATAGGGCATAGGCAATGTGCCCGCCATCTAGAGAGCCAACCGGCAGCAGGTTCATTGCTGTCACCAACATTCCCGCCCATCCTGCCAATGCCAGTGGATGCATCATGACATCCATTCCATTGCCCGGAACCGGCTGGTTAAACATAATCAGCTTTGCCAAGGAATAGAGAATCGAGTTTCCCTCTGACCAACAAATCATGCCTTCAGGGCAGGCACCGACCTGCTGCAGCGGCGAGAGAGAAAGTCCGATAAACAACACTGGCAGCGCCACAACAAAGCCTGCAAGAGGACCGGCGGCACCGATATCGAGCAGAGCGCGCCGATCCCGAATGTATCCACGCAAGGTGATAACAGCTCCGAATGTGCCCAGAATGCTAAAGGGCATAGGAAGAAACAGAGGTAAGGTAGCGGGTACTTTGTGCAGACGCGCAGCGAAATAATGACCAAACTCGTGTGTAGCCAGGATTCCCAATAATCCTAGCGCCAGAGGCCAACCACTCAGAATATCACGCAATAGGTTGCCCGTGTTCTGCTGCATTCCAGCGAACATCACGCTAACCACCGTAGCGAGGAACAGGCCCAAACGCAGCCAGGGTCTCTGCGAGGTTTGAGTCTGTTTGTGCGGCATGATAAGAATAACGTCCTGACCATCCTCGACGCGAAATAGGGGGATCCGGTTCATGTCTTGAAGACGACTCACCAATGCGTTATGGGCATAAGCACGGGATACCTGGAATTTGCCGCGGAAACGCACCGCGTTGTCTAAGGGCCAGTCAGTGGTCACATCATCAATGACCATGAGATCACTCACGAGAGCGCGTAATTCGTTTATCAGATCGGGATTTACCATAATGACACAAAAGGCGGGAGTGGATGGGAGTCGAACCCACCGTCGCCTGCTCCGCGCAACCAACCATCGGTGTTGAAGACCGAGCGCACCACCGGGCACGAACCACTCCCGCGTCCAGATGCAAGTTTACCACATTCTCTATGCAAAGCAGAAGAAATAACCTGGGGGACGAACGACTCTTTATGATCGCTAATTGACCAAACCAGTGCCTAGGCAACGATTTTTTACTTATGTAAATCTTCCATCTAGTTAATCGGATCATTTCATACATCAACTGTATGTCAACCGCATGATAACATACGATGCCGCCAATTTGCACGTTGTGAATCTACACGATAGAATACAGTTATGACTTATGAGAATCTTTCCAAGGACAATTCGGAAGCAAGCTTGACGGTTCAGCAAGCGGTCAAGGAGTATCTTTCAAGGTACTCCGGCAGCAGCCAACGGGCAATGACAAATTCCCTGGATGTCGCAGCGCGACTATTGAGCCATCAAACTGCCACGGCATCAACATACGACTGGAGCAAGCTCTCCTCAGAGGAGCTAGAACACCTGCCTAGACTTGTCGATGAACAATATGCCGCTGCTACAGCGAATCGGGTACGATCTGCATTACGTGGATTCCTGCGATTAGCCATCAGCTCAGGGGTTATTCAACCAAGCATGGAGTTATCGCTCGCTTCCTTGAAAAATCAACCTCGCAAGACTATCAGGGAGCACACTGTATTGACTGAATCGGATTATCAGCGTTTACTTGAATCTTGTCAGGATGAACGGGGAGTGAAACGCTCAAGAGACAGTGCGATAATCGCTCTGCTTTATGCTACAGGGGCTACGAGACAGGAGGTTGTTGATCTGGAGATGGGTGATCTCGAAGCTGACCTCTCACGACTGAGACTGCCCGGACACGGCAAGGTTACAGCACGAACTATCGCTCTTGGATCAGAAACGGTTGGCTACCTATACCGTTGGCTGCAAGAACGAGGAAGGGAACCTGGTCCACTGGTGTGCGCTCTCGATCGCTTTGGAGAACTGCGTATGCCCCACCGCTCAATCGCTACGCAGGCTTTGTATCTTTTGGTGCAACACCACGGTCGGCATTCTGGATTAACTTCTATCACCCCGCACGATTTCAGACACTCGTTTCTGCTACGCACAGCGGAGGGGGCTGACCCAGATCAGATCCAGCGTGACGCAGGTTTCACTTGGGAATCGAGTGCGAGAAAGTACATTAAAGAGACTAGGGCAGAATCAGCTCCGGCAGAGAAACGCAAAGCGTCATCGAGTGATGATTGGCGTTCCTGGTGATTCCCACTGGCGATATGCCGATAATGCCTCTATTCTAAGTTTGCACACAATAATACGAGACAATCAGCCTGGTGAAATTTCGAGGAGATTGACGAATGGTTAACAACATAGCTCACAGAGGAGCACGCAGTTTGGCACCGGAAAACACTCTGTTATCGGCAGAGAAAGCCAAGCAAATTGGAGCGCATCTTTGGGAGACAGACATTCAACTTACAGCAGATGGGGTGCCGGTATTGCTTCATGATCGTTCTTTGGCACGCACCACTGATGTAGAACAAGTATTCCCAGAGGGTGAACCGTGGTTTGTAGATCAATTCAGTCTGGACGAGATTCTCAGATTGGATACGGGGAGAAGATTCATTCAGGATGATCCATTTGACCAGATCAAAGCGGGAGCACTCTCTCCGGGCGAATTGATCGAAATGACTTGCGTGCCTATTCCAACACTTTTGCAAGCTCTCGACGTCACTTCTCAACTTGATTGGAAGGTTATTCTGGAGCTTAAGCGTCACCCCAAGCTGGACAACTCGGGCGCTTTGACACAGGCGGTTTTAGAATCTATCAGCGAGTCCAACATCACACACGATCAAGTGGTCATCTCATCCTTTGACCACGACATCATTCGCACAATCCAAGCCGAGAGACCCGAATTGGAGATACAAGCTCTGGTACATTTTCTCGATCTGGACGCTGACGCGGAACCGGAATTCTCAACCTACAATGTGTGGTCGAGGGTCAATTCAGCAGAGGATGTAGCGCGGGCAGTGTCTATTGGAGTCGAGATAAACGTGTATACAGTCAATGACGTTGATCAAATGCGCAGGTACATCGATGCTGGAGCTTCCGGGTTGTTTACCGATTTTCCCCAGAGACTTGCGCAGATTCAAGAAACTGGCAGTGGGATTATGTGACTTACGCCTAGTCTATTTACTTGCCATTTCCATTGTTCGGCAATATTGCTTGGTTGCGGATTCTCTCCATGCTAGCCAAGCCACCTCGGCAACAGCAGCCAACATTGTGGCTACAGCTCCAATAATAATCCCGGTTACTGCCGCAGTCTTGGGCCCCACCACAGCCACCAGGGCAGTCACAAGTAATGCCACGACTACTGCGGTTCTCACATCTGTGGTGCGCTCGTCCCGAATAGCGTTCCCCCTCAACAAGCCCTGCGAGCTCTGCCACAGAGGGAGAGTCATTGCGATTCTCAAGGTCAGAATGACCATGGGCTGGAGTTCCGGGTCCAAATCAAAGAGTGCAATTATCAAGGGTTTGGCAAGGGGAGTAAAGGCAATCAGAGCTACAATCACCGACAGAATCAAGCCCACCGTCCAAACGAAACGGCGAACCTTGCATTTGTTTTCGTTATTCGTTCCCTTTGCGATTGCAAGCTGTTCAATCCCCATGGTCATGCCGAATGGCAGCAGTAATATACTCCAGGCAACAGGCCAAGCGGCAAGGGAGCGTTGGGGTAACAGTGCGGCAGCAATGCCAGCGCTCAACAGAGGGCGAGACGCTTGCCGAATCAACATCATGGTAGCGAGTGGTTGGTAGAATCGCACAAGCGTTTTCATCGAAAGTCGATCCGAGTCTCCGGAAGGCAAACTACGTAGTACTTTCAAGCCAGACGGAGTGACAAAGGCTGCTTCAGCGAACACTGCCACCTGCATGGCAATGGCACTCACCAGCAGCATTCGATCTGGAGCGACACGGCTGCCAATGAAAAGCGCAGCCGAGAGCGAAAGAAGACGGCAAATGGTGGCCATGGTCACAACCGGAGTTCGGTCGTGGGCAATAAGCACACCTTGGAAGAATCTTCTCCAGGCAACAGGAAACGACCAAATTGCCATTACGACCAGCGCAGGGCGAGCTACCTCTGCCGCCGCTGGAGGAATACCCATAATCCTTAACACTATCAGATCGAACAGTGGTGTGAGGGCAAAGACAAAACCTATGGCTACTACCACACCAGCGAGGGCCAATGTGAATCTCATCAACTGGTTGAATGATTGACGACTCCTTACCAAGGCTGTGGCAGCAGAAACGAGCATGATTACCGGAGCTTCGATGACAAGAGCGATACTGAACATGACAGTATATGCCGCCAGATTCAGTTCAGCTGCATTCCCGTTGGCTAGGAAGGCGCTCACGATGAGCGGTTCGAGCGTCATCATGGAACTGCTCATTGCCAATGGAATGAAAAATACCGCCAATTGGCGGTATGAGATCCTGTCTTTACCGTCCGTCATAATCTTGTATGTCTGATAGACATTACAATACTCGAATGATACCAGATTTGGATCTTCTGGCTCGAGGTGTGATCCGTGCTAGAATCACTATGACTATTAATTGTTCATAGCAGTGCAACCACCAACACATATAGCTATCTCGAGTATTGTAGATCAAGCTGCCAAGTCGATCGGTCTCCCCCTTAATCTCAAAGGGGTGATTCTTGGAGGACTTGCGCCAGATATCGACTGGCTCTTTGTTCCATTCCTGCCGCGCAACTTTATACACCGAACCGTCTTTCATTCATTACTGTGGGTCGTGACGGTAGCATTGATTGGCAGGAAAAAGTACGGGGGACTTTCAATCGCACTTGGTGGAATTGCCCATCTGGCAGCGGATGAACTAAACAGTTGCGACAGCAGGCGGCAACATTGGCCTCGACAACGATGGTTTTTCCCATATGGAATCACAAAACCACCCTTTAAAAGATGTCTAGTTGATGTGGGCTTTATTCGTGGAACAAGACTGCGCCGGGATATAATCATTGAGCTACCAATCATTGCATTTGCTCTTTGGTTGGCATGGAGGAACAAGAAATGACATATAGACCGCAAATACGGGCGGCTGTGGTACAAATGAATCCTGTATTGGGGGATTTACAGCACAATGCTCAACGAATAATGGAATTGCTTTATGGCGCCGCAGACCAAGGTGCTGATCTGGTTGTGTTCCCCGAGTGTGCTATCAGCGGTTATGTGTTTGAAAGTGTTGCAGAAGCACAAGCAAGCTCGATCACGATTCCAGGGCAGTTCACGCGAGAATTTCAACAACAGTGTTCTCGACTTGGAGTTGTGGGAGTTGTAGGAGTTGTCGAAGCTAATGATAATAATTTGTACAACTCTGCCCTGATCTGCGGTCCAGATGGTCTGCAACATGTATACCGGAAAACCCATCTACCGGTGCTTGGGCTGGATCGATTCGTGGAGGAAGGGTCTATTTTGGATACTGTTGACACACCTGCAGGTGTACTAGGTCCTTTGATCTGCTATGATCTCCGTTTCCCGGAAGCTCCGCGCACGCTGGCAGTCAAAGGGGCAGAGGTGTTGGTGCATCCCACCAACTGGCCTGTTGCTTCTAAGGATTTTCCCACATTTGTCACCCGAGCTGCCGCAAGAGCAAGCCGGGTTTTCCTACTCTCTGCAAATCGGATGGGAACTGAGCGCGGAACAGAATTTTTGGGGCACAGCCAGATCATCGATCCAAATGGAGACGTACTGGCTGAAGCCGAACAAGAAGAGACGACACTGCTTGCCGATATTGATCTGAATCGAGCTCATCAGAAACGCCTGGTTCACATCCCCGGTGTATTTGAGTTGGACTCCTTCGGAGATCGTCGCCCAGACCTGTATAAGGCATTGACGGAGGCAGATAAATGAAGCTTGGCGCCGTAGTATCAACTGCAGGTGGATTGCACCTGGCATTCGAGAGAGCTGACGAACTCGAATTCGACTCGTTCATGATCATCACCAAAAGCAATAGGCAATGGTTCGCCAAACCAATAGATACTGAACAGTTAGAGGCTTGGCAGAGTGAACGGGCAGCAAATCCGCATCTAGATCCAATTGCGGCACATGCAGGATATCTGATCAATTTGGCTTCACCGCGAGATGATTTATATTCAAAATCCTACCGTTCGTTGCTCGAGGAGTGGGATCGAGCGGAGTTGCTGGAAATCCCTACCCTGACCTTCCATCCAGGATCACATGTTGGATCCGGAGAAGAAGCGGGCATGGAGCGCATATCACGAGCTTTGTCTGATCTCCTAG
>JBDLKB010000050.1:0-7122 GCA_039714055.1 Chloroflexota bacterium | reverse complement strand
TTATGTGTGAAACATGACTATTGCTGCCTATATTACTCGTGTTGATTCTCTCTCCACTCAAGCTGTTGTTGCCGGCAAGACCTGTGCTCAGCTTACAATCGACGTGGTTGAACAATTAACCGACAAAGTGGTCGTTGATGATCTTGGATTGGATCAATGGATCGACCAATTTAAACAGTGGCAGGAGGAAGGTGTCAATCGTGTGCTTGTCCTTTCCGCCGACATGCCCTTGCTCACTTCTGAGTCGCTTCATGAGTTAGTTGATACAAGTGGAATGTGTGCTATGGTCACTGAAGACGAAGGGGTGGTGGCTTGCATGGCCAAGATTAGTCGGGCGATCAAAGAAGCTAAAAAGGCCGAGAGCACCAAAAAAATGTTCAAGAGCTTGGTCGCTCGTTCATCGAGGTACACTCCCGAGTCACCTAGCCACTGGCTGCGGGTGAAAAACTTTAGCCGTGTAGCAGAAGCTGAAAAGCTGATGCGGGAGAGAGTGAATCAGTATTGGATGGAGCAAGGTATTCATCTGGTCGATCCGGCAACTACCTATATCGATGTCACGGTTAACATTGGCAAGGGAACGGTGATTCTGCCCAACTCCTATCTCTGGGGAGACACAGAGATTGGTGAGAAATGCGAGATCGGACCCAACTCTATCGTTCACGACTGCACCATTGGCAGCGGCTGCCGCATCCTTTCCTCTGTGCTCCGGCAAGCGGTCATGGAAGACGGTTCCGACGTCGGTCCTTTCAGCCATTTGCGCAAGGGCGCGGTGCTGAAACGAGGTGCTCATGTGGGCAACTTTGGTGAGATCAAGAATTCAACCCTCGGTGTGAACGCCAAGATGGGTCACATGAGTTATCTAGGTGACACAGAGGTGGGCGAGGACGCCAATATCGGCGCTGGCGCCATCACCTGCAACTATGACGGTGAGCAAAAACACAAGACCATAATCGAGGACGGCGCCTTTATCGGCTCTGACACCATGTTGGTCGCGCCGGTAACCGTTGGCAAGGAAGCGCGCACTGGCGCCGGCTCGGTAGTGACCGATGATGTGCCTGCGGGATCAACCGTTTTTGGTGTTCCTGCCCGGGTCAAGAAACAAGATAAATCTGATGAGGAAGAAAAGAGCGATTAGCCTGGTCGCTCAGAAGAGAAATTAGAGACGGAGAAGAAGTGGAAACAACGATAGCTGGACTGGTCCTTACCATCTTGTTTGTTTTGATCGCGGGAGGTTTTGCCCTGGCGCGGTCGGCATTGATGAATTCACACCGTTCGCGCATCAAAGCGCTGGCGGATGAAGGGGCACGCGGCGCGAAATACGCGGAAAACGTAGTGGAGGAATCATCCCGGTTGCTGGTAACGGTCCAATTCGGGCAGATGGCTTCCAGTTTGTTCGCTGCTGCCATTGCCGCGGTTATGCTGGCACCGCCGGTTGCTGGTTGGTTTGAGGCTGCCGGGTGGAGCGAAGGCGTGAACATGACCCTGGCGCTGATACTCATCACCGGAGTAGTCGCGTTTCTCCTGCTGCTTTTTGGCGATCAACTTCCTGAAGCATTAGCCCGGCGCAGTCCGGAGCGAATCGCCCTGGCACTAGCATGGCTCATTCAGCTCTTTGGCTTTGTCTTCTCTCCTGTAGTGCGCCTCATTATGCGCGTTAGCCACAATATCGCTGGTCCTGGCGGCAATGACCAGGGATTGGCGCTGGTCACTGAACAGGAAATAAAGACCTTGGTTGATGCGGGACAGGAGGAAGGGGTCATCGAAGAAGATGAAAAAGCCATGATCTATTCCATCTTTGAATTTGGCGAGACCTCAGCCCGAGAGGTGATGATTCCGCGAATTGACATGGTCGCGCTCGAGATCGACACTCCATTGGAAGAAGCGTTGGCGGTGATCGTAAAGGCAGGTCATTCACGTATTCCCGTGTACAAGAATAATGTCGATAATGTGCAGGGATTTCTCTATGCCAAGGACTTTCTCGAGTTGTTCCTTCACCGCGACGACAGCCCGCGAGCGCAAATTGATAAACTGCACCTGGAGCCTCTGCTGCGTCCCGCTTACTTTGTCCCCGAGTCCAAAATGCTTGATGATCTTCTGGAAGAGCTTCAGATGCGCAAGGTGCACATTTCCGTAGTGGTAGACGAGTACGGCGGCACTGCGGGCATCGTGACCATTGAAGACATCCTCGAGGAGATCGTGGGCGAAATCCAGGACGAGTATGATTCCGAGGAGGCGGCCTATAGGGTGACAGTGGACAATGAATATGTGTTCAATGCCCGTATTGACCTGGATGACGTGAACTCTCTGCTGGGCAGCAACTTTCCCACCGAACAAGGCGAGACCTTGGGTGGATTTGTTTACAGCGAACTGGGCAAAGTACCATCACCCGGCGAGGTGGTTCAGTACGATGGTTTTACCATTCAAGTGGTCAGCGTAGTGGACCGGAGGATTCGCGAAGTATTGGTGCGGCGTACCGGGAAAGAGACAGATTATGAGGACATGTCATGACTGAACAGTCTCGGGAATTGATAGAGCAGGCGAAACAGGCACGCGAGAACGCCTACGCGCGCTATTCGGGCTACAAGGTTGGCGCGGCGCTGCTGACCGCCAGCGGCGAGATATTCACCGGCTGCAATGTTGAGAATGCCGCCTATGGTGAGACCATCTGCGCTGAACGCGTGGCGGTCACCAAGGCGGTTTCTGAAGGGGTGAACGATTTCGTGGCTATGGCTATCGTGACCAGCAATGCCGGTTCCCCATGCGGTTCATGCCGCCAGGTGCTCAATGAATTTGCTCCCGAACTTGTACTCTATCTGAGTGACGGGGAGCAATTGCAGGGAACATACAAGGTGAGCGAACTGCTGCCTCTCAGCTTTGACCCCTCCCACCTGGACTAATTCTTTGGTAATACCTCTCAGCGGCTCCACTTGGGAGCGAAATAGAGCAGCAGTGCCAAAGAGATTGAGGTGATGGCGCCAACCAATCGCACGAAATAGGGTGTTCCCTGTTCCCGAACCATTTCACCTGGTGGTTCTTCCGGGTGCAGTGAGATTATCTCCCCGCTTCCTTTACCATATAGAATGCCCACCTTTGTGCCCGAACCTGCCCGCACAAACCAATCTTGCACCGGACCCGAGTTGCGTAAACGGAACTCTATCTCCTCTCCGGTGTCATCAACAGTCAAATCAACTGTGTAACGAACCCCGCCACCGATGCTTTCTTCTTTGACAGCTCCTATAGTGCCCGATACCAGTATTACCGTTTCGCTCCACAAGCGTATCTGGGTATACAGGTTCCACAACCCCACCATTAACAAGAGTGCCGAGAACACAACAATCGCCGGTCGAGAGTAAGCCAACCAGCGTGGCAGATTCTGGTGCCTATTTTTAGTCATGAGTTGCTGCTCCATATCCAAAGCTCCACAACCCCAGCCAATTGTGATGAAACCAGATCGCGTTGCTTGTCGCTGTCACAGTGTTGTATTTGATGTCCATCATACCGTCTGTCGGACCATAACAATACCAGGTGCCATCAGAGAGTTCCAGTCGTCCTACACCAGCGGCACCACCCAACCAGATTGCATTGTCCCACGTCGCCAGGATATTGGCCTCGCTCAAACATGGAACTGCACTTTCCACCTCAGTCCAACTTTGGTCTGCCTTCTGCCAGTAGTTGAGATGCCCGCCTGACCAAAGCCAGACCGCGTCATCAGTTGTGGTGATAGCAGGATAGATCACTGCGATGGATGGCAGCGGGAAGAAAGCGAATTGCCCCGTCAGCATGTCAAAGCTGATCAGATCGGTTCCACTGACCAGCCACACTGTGTTGCCTTCCTGTGCTGACGTATGCACTTGATCAATCTCAGGAGGATAGGGATAAACTCCCCATTGGTCGATGGCGGGATGGTATGAGAGTATGCCTAGATCTCCCGTAAACCATACTGCGCTAGACGATGCTTCAGGCAGCATGGTTTGCAATGTCCAACCAGCAGGCGGCAGCAAGATGTATTCGTACGGCTCGGCGCCTGGTTCGCGATAATGGCGTAATAGCGGCTCGATATTCGCATGCAGACTCCACAACCGCGCCAGGTAGATATCTGGACCCTCAGCGCTTACTGCGGCAAAGTCAAGTTCCCGTTCCGTTGCACCACCCACTGGACCAACTGGTTTCCACTTGCTGGTTTGAGGTTGCCAGAGACCTGCCCCTAATTCGGTGCGCACCAAAAGCTGTTCTTCATATGTACCATATACCTGCCTGATGTCGCTTGCCAGCGGAATGATGGTATTCCACTGTGCCGTATTTAGATTGAAAGAGGCGATGCCATTTCGCCCTGTAAACCACAATCTTTGACCGTCACCCACGATCGAACCCTGCACTTCCAAGCCGGTAAGGGGTGACGCTGGGAAGCGGCTAGTTCTTCGGGTGACAGGTGAGTAGCGGATCAACTGTTGTTCAAGTGGGGCATAGATCCACAAAGCGCCTGCATGATATGTTGCCCCGCTATATTGCTGATCCTCCACGGGGATTTTTTCGGTGATCTCGGTCATCTTGCGCCATTCGCCCGGTGCCACTTGGTATTCCCACGGATCACCATAGTTCGGCACTGCCCACACATGGTTATCGTTATTTGCCAGTGAGAATGAACTGAAAGGTATGGCGCCGCTAGCGCTAAGAGCTTCCCAATCACCGGAGAGCAGGTTCATGCGCAGTAATCCACCTTTGGTGGAAATATCAGGTGAGACGCTTATCCAGAGCCAATTGTGCGCCGGAAGCAGGGCATCCACCCCGGAAAGCTCAATCCCTGCCGCTTCATATTGGCTGGTCCAACTATCATTGATGGGATCATACCAACTCAGACCATTAAGCGTGCCTGCCCATAGTGTGGTGCCGTCTGATGCCAGTTCCACATTTCGGTTGGATGAAAGCCCATCAGCAGTGGTATAGCTGCTTATCGTGCCTTCTTCCAAGTTCACCCGCGAGACGCCGCCCTGGGTGCCAACCCACAGTTCGTTGGCGTATCGAGCTAACGAAACCACGGTGTTATCCGCCAGACCTTTTGCCCGGCAGATGTGTTCCCAGTGGTCTGTGCTTTGATCGAATCGGAACAATCCACTCAGCGATGCTAGCCACATGTCACCCTGTTCTTCATCCAGCATCAGAGCGCGAAAGTCTGAGCGATTGGGGAAATGCGACCAATCTAGTTGAGGCGATGCTATGGTCGGTTCGATTGTTGGTTCAGGAGTAACCGTTGGAGGAACCGCTGTGGCAGTTGGAACCAATGTGGGAGCTGTTGTTGGATTCTCGGTACGAGTTGGATCTGAGGCTAGGCAGCCCGTAAGGACAATCGCTACCACTACCGCCATGGTCATGATCACCACGGCAGCGGTGCGCTGAGCTACTGGATCAAGTTTCGGTTTACCTATCTTCATGATCAGAGTGCGAGTCCTCTTCTGCATCAGGAATGCCTAGAGGAAGCTGGAAAGGCGGTCTGTTACCATCCATGGTGATATATGGAGCCGCTCGACTCACATGCACCCCAATCTTACGCAGGTCTTCAAGACTCTGCAACGTTCCCCGCCTTCTTTCTCTCAGGATTCGTTCCGCACCCACAGGACCAATGCCGGGGACGCGCAGCAAACGCCAGCGAGATTCGCGGTTCACTTCTACCGGATCATAGCTCAGATATTGGTTTGCCCAGGCAAGTTTGGGATCCAGCCGGTCGGGCAGAAAGCCTTGCTTAGAAAAGGGCAGCTCCTTTACCTCGAAATTATAGTCTCGCAACAAATACGCACCTTGATATAAACGGTGCTGCCGAATGGGCGGAGTTGGTGTCTCATTTTCCAGTGGAGTGTCTTTAATAGGATTGAAGGGCGAGAAGAACACCCGGCGCAAGCCCAGTTCCGTGTGCAGCCTCTGAGCTGAAACCAACAGGTCTTGGTCAGACTCACCCCCGGGCCCCACCACGAACTGGGTGGCTAAACTAGGCACACGCCAACCCTTGTCCTCTCGAATCTTTGCCATCCATTCAAGCGGCTGCTCCAACTGGCTGTGTTCCTTTCGCGGTGCGATCGGTTGCAGATGTTTTGGTGTTGGCGCTTCAAGATTGATGCTTACCCGGTTGGCAAGTTCCATGGTTCGCTGCACCTGTTCTTTCTCTGCTCCCGGCATTATCTTGAGGTGTAAATAGTCGCGATAACCCAAGCGGTGTCGCAGAATATCAGCCGTGGCGATGATCTCATCCTGCGCTCTGGCGCCCGTGCCTTTGATACCCGATGAGAGGAAAAGGCCCTCCACTAGATTGGCGCGATACAGGCGAAAGAATCCATCCGCCATTTCTTGAGGGGTGAATGAAGCGCGTTCGCAGTCGCGACCGGCGCGAAAGCCGCAATAATTGCAGTTGCGGCTGCAAATGGAGGTCATCATCGCCTTGAGCACATTCATGCGCCCTCGTCCTGGCACCGACACAGAGGTGATGGATGAAGCAAGTTCCTTCACCAACGCTAGGGAGGGTGAAGGGCCCTGGTGATATGCCTCTTCCTCGAATCTGGTTCCCTCCGGCGCCATCAACGCCAATTTCTGTACCCACTCCATGTTTCACATTATAGAACATCCGTGCGTGCTGTCAAGCACACTATGTCCCTCCATTGCCACAAGACTCCCTATGTCATTTCGAGCGACAAGCGAGGCGGAGTCCTGCGAATAGCAGGGAATCTTCAAGGATACTTGATAAACGGCTTAGCTGTTTTCAGATGGCTACTTGCAGATTTCTCGTCGCTTCGCTTCTCGAAATGACATTGAGTGAGAAAATATCTGTCTCCTTGATGAAACATCAAAACCTGCGCCAAGTCCAGTGCCTTCGCTGGGAATCTTCAAGAATACTAGGGAAATGACCTAGTTGTTTTCAGGCAACATACCCCTATCTATCTGCAAGTACTAACTCCCTCCCTCCCCCGATTGACCTAAGGATGCAAAGTGAATCCGATCGGGGGAGGGATTGAGGGAGGGGGCAAATGCAACCAACCTGCACTTGATGCGTAATAATTAATGGAGCACCAAGCAGCACCTTATTGCTCAAACCGCGGGAAGCGGTACACTAAATGTTGTTCTGAACACAAGTGCATC
>JBDLKB010000049.1:0-7185 GCA_039714055.1 Chloroflexota bacterium | reverse complement strand
TCAAGAACGGCAGAGTGCGCCACCAATTGGATCCTAAGGACTGGGGCGCTGGCTTGCGATAAGGTCGTGGATGTTGAGGGCGGCGGACGATTCGGTTCAGCAATCTTACACGAGTTTGTTGCTGTTCAGTAATAACGAACTGAGGGAGAGGTCGATCAACCAGTGAGATATATACCGCATCAAGCTTTGGTAGAGGATCACGCAGACCCGCTAGTGGACCATCCTGGATCAGAGTGCCTTCGGTTGGGCTGATGGGACCGGTCTGTGATGGGTCGGCTGCTACTGGTTTCAGTTGTGCTAGCCACTCTGGGATCTCAGCCAAAGCGATGTCCGCGGCATCAACCTCTTGGGTTAGGACATCCTTTAAATCGACCGCTTCATCAAGCCAATCAATATCATCCACTTGATCTTCTTTTTCAGGATCATCAACCGGGATCCCATCTTCGATATCTGGCAGCCACTCGGGTAATTCCGGCGTCGCTACTGGACCCAATCCATCTGATACCTGTTCCAGAACTGGTGTATCAGGAATATCTTGACCAGCGATTTCTTCCAGCCACTCGGTTAGACTATCAGGCTCAAATCGAGATGTTGCATCAGATTCCGACTCAATGACCATTGCAGCAGTTGTCAAAGGATCAGGTGGAGCAAGATCATCTATGAATTCATCTTCTTCAACTGCTGAGTCTTCCTCATCATCAACATGGATGTCCGCCTCAATGTCCTCAAGTTCATCGGCACTAATACCCACTTCCTGTTCCCGTGCTTCAGCATCACCTTCTTCTTCGTCGATCGGCTCTGAAGGCACAGGTACAGATGGCAACCTGAGACTATGCAGTCTAGAGTTGGCTAGGTGCCTTTGGACTGCAGTTTGATCATAGCCACACTCGGGGCAGGGTTGGTCATATGCCAAGAGTTCGGTGCCGCAGATTTCGCATTCCAATGTTTGACTCAGGTCAAATTGACATGAAGCACACTTAATATCCTCTTCATTGATTTGACTCTGACAACGGGGACAGATAGCAGTCATGGCTATGCTTTATCCTCCCCACCTGGATGACGGAAGAGCGCCGCCCGCATACCGGTTACTGCAGCCCCAAGCGCAATACCCATTATCATTCCCCGAACTGCACCCACCGCCAGCACTCCTTGCAGCCAGATTCGTGCTGTATCCAATGCAGCGCCAATGGGACCAGACACTTCCAATGTTGCTACTAATATTATGAATACGGTAGCTAGGAACACATACCCATGCCAAGGTTGTGGTTTTCTTATCATGCGCAAGAGCGAAAAGAGAAGATAAACAATCAACAATGACAATACCGCAGCTTCGAGAGGGACAATGATGTAGTTGAATTCCCACTTAATCCAATTACCTTGCGGGCCTTTCCCTTCGAGCACGGCCGTGAGAATGACAATCGCGCAAGTTGCCAAGAGTACTAGACTATATATCCATTCTCGTTCGCGATTGATGATCCGCTGGAAATGAACCTGAATCAGATTGACCAAACCGATAAGGAGCGCAACGCCAGACAATACCATGGTCCATTGAACTAGGGTGCGGTGAAATGGAATCTCGATCCCCAATGGTTGCACCGCATAACCAGCAAGCACAAGGAAAGCTGTTACGAGTGAGACCAAGATTGGTACTAATTTGCCGATGCGGTTCAACAGACAATCCTTTAATATATACTGACGCCAATCATGTTCATAATGGCAAGCACGACAATTAAGAAGGCAATACCTATACGTACGGCGTCCTGAGTCTTTAGTCCAGCGAGACTGAGCCTGTCAGGGTGAAGATACGCAGACGCAGCAAAGATATCTTCTCCAATCAACGAGTAACTTGTCGCAGCATAAGATGACGCCATCCCTACAGGATGATCCGAGCCACTAATCGAGCTGACAGGTGCTGTGCCAGGCTGTACCAAAAACAGCAGGCGTTCGTCGATGGTGCCAATCACCACAGTCGCATAGATCGATTCGGGGTCTATTCGCTGTAAAGCTCCTATGGCGTACTGTGTTGGGTTTGGTGCTATGAATTCGACTTGAGTTGAGTGATAGGCACTACTATAGCCTGCGCGAACCAGTGACTCTCGTATTATGTCTTGAACCATTGGAACAAGAACCGGATCAGCCACGGTAACCAGGGGAGGGACTCCTCGGTCGCAAGAGCGTTTTGCGATTGCTCTGAGTGCGTCTAATGCCGCCAGAGTTCCTGCCGATTGGTTTTGTCCCAACTTGGCATAGCCAAGCGAAATGTGAATGCGTTGACCTTCTTCAATGGCGGAATCTACCAGCACTTTAACCTGCGACAATGACGTGATCTCGCGATTCCGTTCAACATCCGTGACTCTTGTTGTACGGTAGTAGTAAATCAGCAGAAGAACAAAGACCAGGATTACCAGACTACCAATCATGCTTGTCATTCTATGTGGTCCCTCCGTTTGCTTTGACCAGCATGATCTCGAGATTCTAGGGCAAGCGCAGTTTCCTTTAACCTGGTACGTTCTGAGTGGGGAACAAATGGCATTGTGAGCCACATGATTTGTCCTAACAACCAGGAGAATATCCCAAGATGCTCCACTGCCAGCTTGTTCAGAACCGGGAACCCGATTGTACTCAATAGGTTTTCGATTCCGACCTTGGATTTGAGTTCGGATTGGTTCATATGTATGATGCCAGTGACATGGGGTAGATGCCTCGAGGTATTTTAGCCATGTCATTATCTCTCTGCAAGTTCCATCCGCTGCTATTGATAACAAAGGTATTGTTTTATCAGCACCCTAAATTAGATATAATGGCAGCACAGGCGATGATTAATCGGCTTATTACAGGAGTTTGACATGCCTGATCTGCGATCCTCCCTCATCGAGCACGATATTGCTTTGCTAAGAGCAATTGGTGAATCGTGGGGTTTGGACCTGGGTGGATTGTCTCGGCAAGGAGCGATAGATCAACTATATCGTGCCATGTTGGATGCGGATGTCCGCGCCGAGACCGGCGCACTCCCTGACTCAGCGCGCGAAGCATACGATCATCTGGTCTCAATTGGAGGGTCTGCCAAAGCGGGACCATTTTTTCGTCAGTATGGCGAAATCCGTCCCTTTGGTCCCGGTCGCCTAGAACGTGAAATGCCCTGGCATGACCCTGTTAACCAAGCCGAAGTATTGTGGTATCACGGTCTCATATACCTCTACTATGAAAGGACTGATCTGGGGGACGTGCAGATGGTATATGTTCCCCAGGAGCTTCAAAGACGCATGCCAAGCCGTTTGACACCTGCACTGTTGCCCAAACTCGAACCATCTTCCTCGACGGTACGCTCGTGTGAGCCATTCACTGAACCACAATTGCCAGAAGCAGGTTTGGTTGAAGATTGCTGCACATTACTCGCATTTGTTCAACGAAATGGCGATCGTATCCAGAACGAAGATGATGTACCCTTTGCTGACTTGGTTCCTTACGTGCAGGCTCCGATGGAAGATCGACTTTGCATGTTGTGGACTGTCTCGTTTGAGATGGGCCTCATGGAGAAAGTTGACGATGCTACACGTCTAGATAGCGATGTTGCCAGCGCCTGGATGCGAACTTCATATCCGGAACAAGCCAGTGCAATTGCCAAGGCTTGGGTGGAAAGCGAGGTATGGAACGATCTTCGTCGCATGCCTGGTGTCGTCATCGAGGACACTGGGTGGACCAACGATCCTCTTCTCCCCCGACGCTTGGTGCTCGACCTGTTAGCTGAACTAGATCGTAATGTTTGGTATGAACTGGACAGCTTGGCCCACTCTGTTAAAGAAGTCAATCCTGATTTTCAGAGGACCACAGGTGAGTATGAAAAGTGGCACATCCGCAGTATTGATGATAACCGATTGCTGACTGGCTTTGAGAACTGGGATCAGGTTGAAGGGGAACTGCTGCTTTATTTGATCAAGGGACCGATGCGGTGGTTGGGTTTGATCGAATTGGGTGAGAATCTCGCAGGCAAAGTAATCGCATTCCGTCCCACTGTTGCCGGACAGACGTTTACTAGAGTCGAATCGTACCCCTATCCCCCTGGTCCCGCTGCGGCTCGAATCCAAGTCCATGCCAATGGACTGATCCATGTGCCTTTAGGTACTGACCGGCTTACACGGTTTCAAGTGGCGAGATTGACAGACTGGGTACCACTCAAGAAGAACTATTCATATTGGATCACGCCTGGCTCGCTAAGTCGAGCACAGGAGTCGGGCACACCAATCGGCCGAGCATTATCATTCTTAGCCAGTAGAAGTGGAAAACCTGTTCCCGAGTCACTTCAGCGTGCAATCCAGACATGGCAGAGCGACGGTACCTTGGTCAATTTGAGAAAGGTCCGCATATTACAGGTGCAGCATGCGCATATCATGCAGCGTTTACGCTCGTCTCCTGAGCTCAAGGGTATCTTGGGGGAACCTATCGGCCCCACAGCTTCGCTGGTGAATGTTTCTGACTGGACCGTGATATACGGTCGTCTGGCGGAACTAGGTTATCTTGCAGACGTGGATTGGGTGGACCACACCTTATCTGTTGATGAGTAATCGCACAAGAGTGCTGCCCATCACGGCACAACCATCAGTAGGTAGATGATGATTAGCCCAGCGGTCGAACAGGATTTTCGCTGAGGCTTTGAACTCGTCATCCCCCCGCCAATAGATCAACAAAATCGGGACTCGCGGCAAAGCGTCAAAGATGAACGAAATGTCCCCCAAATCACTTTGTCTTCCACCAATCTCCGTCGCTGTGGCAGTCAATCGGGCAAGATCATTAGCAAGATGATCAACTAGTGGGCGGCCAGTGTATCCCTGAAAAGCCTGGTGGTAAAAGGTGCCATCATCAAGTTCGCGAAATGATATCCATTGACCGCACGGTGGTGACCCATCGGAACGACTCAGATACGCAAGAATTAGTGCCAGTGTTGAGTCATCTATTGGTTCGCGCGGCTGAAAGCTTCGAGCATCGATAGCTATCACCTCATCATATAGCATGAAGTTAATCCAACCTGATTCCGTCAATTCGGCACCTGATCGTCGTGCCACGTCTTTGGGATTCTGTGAGGACAGAATCAGGCGGTACTCTTCAAGCCGGCGCTCAAGCCCGCCTGTGTTCTTACTGATGAAAGGTGTACTGGTTTGATCCACCGCCCATGCTACCTGGCATTACCAAGTTGTAATGCACAACGTGCAGATGTATCAGCAACACTTGACATGAAATGTTGTTTTGCAGTTCTTGGGATCATATCCATTCAACATCGCCATATAGGTCAGGAGGCAATGGCTGTTCCAGAAAAGCAGTAAAGAGCGACAGCACATCCCCTACAGTACCTCCTTCACCATGCCCCGGATGCAGTACTGTATCTTCAGGCAGCTTCATGACGGTCTGTTCAAGACTATGTAACGATGTTTTTAGATCCTCGTGTGACTTGGTATGCCCCGGGCCTCCAGGGAATACTGCATCTCCCACAAGTGCATGTCCCGCGATCAGGAAACACACGCTGCCTGGCGTATGTCCCGGTACGTGCAGTGTGCTGATGGCAATGTCTCCCAACATGATTTGTGTTTGATGACTCACTACCGTATCAGCTTTGCAAGGAAGCATGTGTGCATCAGCTTTGTGAGCGAAAATCGGTGCACCGGTAGCAGATCTGATCTGGTCTAGCGCTTGCACGTGGTCGGAATGACCATGGGTTACAAGTATCATCTCTACCGGATTCCCCTTTACCGTCGCCAGAATGCGGTCCGCCTCAGCCCCTGGATCCACGATCGCTACTTGATTCAGTGTTCGCAGGATATAGCAGTTCGTACCCCAGTCGCCCACCACAAGTGTTTCTATCGATACCTTTGGTTTGTCCATAAAGATAATCTATCGTGGATCGATATAACCCGCAAGTACGAATTACCATGAGCATTGGACTGATGTTGATAATTCGACCGCTGTACGATTCACGTTTCTCAGGGTACTAGGGTCTTGAAATCCGATGTGAAACATTGTATATTGAATGTTGAATATACTGGTTGGGAGGGCAACCAGAATCCATCTTCGCCTTCCCCGGTTCTTGCCATTTCACGGCAGAGGAGGTCAGCAATGCCAAAACCACTTCGGACAGTCATTCTGATTCATGTTATCTGTTGTATAGTGTTGGGTCTGCCATTGTTCATCAAACCTAGCTTAATGTTGAATATATTCGACTGGAGCGCGTTTGATCCCATCATGACCCGATGCGTAGGTGCCGCACTCCTTGCCATCGGCTGGCTAGGGTATAGAGTCTATGCCTCGAACGACTCCAAGTGGGGTCGTCTCAAAGTGGAGGTAGAGGTGGTATTCACCGCTCTCTGTACCATTGGATTCCTACGCCACCTGCTTACTGCCAAGTACTCGACCGGAGTATGGATCTTTTTTGCCATCCCCGCAATATGGATGTTGATTTGGCTCTATTTTCTATTCATCTTCAAGCCGGCTGAATAGCAAGCACCATTGTTGGGTTCATTAATAGAAGCAGCATTTTACCTCGCTCGGAACGAGGGATTATGTCTCCGTGCTCATTGCCAGAAGAATTACAAGAGGATCTTGAACCGAAGGTGACTAAATATCTGGTCCAGTCAGGTAACTGCGCTCAGACCAGTTTTATCGTGCTTCAAGAGTAGATCGCTGTCTGCATTGCGGCGGAAATAATGTCGAGTTTCTCCAGTTGAATCCTAAATCTCCAATCAAATAAGGTATTTGGATAATCTCAGGTCAAGGACGGCTAATTCAGTTTCTCGTTATGGAAATCCTGGGTCGGATTTCGCGCGCTCCGCTCAGATAACAATCCTCCACTCAATCCTATAGCTGTAGGATGACATATCCCCTATCTCCCAATTACTATTGGCATCGTAAGAAAGGGTAGAGCTAACCCTTTAGAGGAGATGAGTTAGTGTGTATAGGAGATGAGCTAATGTATATAGGAGCCAATCTGCGACAGTGTAAGGCAAAAATGGATCTGCTGCATCGTGAAGCTCAGAGAAGGCAGATGCGTACGCGCTTATCGAGATATCAGAGATCGAGAAAGCGCAATCGCTCCCGCTACAAATCTGAACAGACACTGCAATTGAACCAGTCAAGCTACAATTTGCTAATGCAAGATAGGTAGCACACGGGAAGCCAATTACCGAAAGTGTCTATGTA
>JBDLKB010000048.1:0-7263 GCA_039714055.1 Chloroflexota bacterium | reverse complement strand
GGCAAATGCAGTAGCAGGTGTTTGATAATCCGACATTTGTCCCGCTAGCCTGGTTTGCAGGATCGCTGATAGCGATTTGGCTTTCCGCGCGTTGGATACATCGACATCTATTCCTGGTGGGTGCAATCATCACCGGAAATGATGGTGCTGCAGCCTGGTTATTTGCTGTAATTCTCTTCCCTGGAGTATTCGTGCACGAGACAAGTCATTGGCTCTGCGCCAAAGTGCTCGGAATAAGAACCGAGGGCATGTCGCTGATTCCGAGGTTGCGCAAAACTGGTGAATTGGAACTCGGTTCAACTCGATTGTCAGCAAAGGTCGATCCTATACGAGAAAGCATCATCGGCGCCGCTCCGTTAATTGTGGGCTTTGTCATTCTTTATCTGCTAGCCAATCATGTGTTTGGAGTAGCGGAAGCAACGAGTGCGGTTTCATCCTGGAATATCAAACAAGTAGGGGAATTGTTGGCGCAAGGCTATCAAACCAATGACTTTTACCTTTGGGCGTATCTATCTTTCAGTGTAGGGAACACAATGATTCCAAGTGCTTCTGACCGTCGTGCCTGGCCCATTATAGTAGCAATTGGTGCGGTGCTGCTGTTGACAGCCTATGCCCTTCAAGCTCCATCCAGCTACATAGTTTCAGCAATAGAAAGCACAACAAGCTTGGTGCAGAACATGACCGCAGTGTTGATACTAGCAGTAACAATTAACGTTATGGTGCTGACAATATTCTTAATAGTGGAGGCGGTGTGGATCTTTCGTGGGGGGACGTTCTAGATATCCGCAACCTTGTCATCACGGGTCAAGATCACCAAGGTGACTATAACCACTGCAGCCAAGACGCCCAATGCTGTCAGCTTAAAGATACGCGAAGAGACAACCAATGTAAGAGTGCCAAATACGGCACAGAAAAGGTAATAGTACGAAACTATTCGCCTCTGCGACCATCCTCGATCAAAGAGACGAAAATGTAGGTGTCCTCTATCACCTCTGGTAGGATCCTTTCCTGTCCGCAATCGATACACGATCTGCCAGGCCACATCGACTATTGGACCACCCATCACCAGAAGGACCGAGGCCATTTTTGCTCCGCCAATTATGCTGAGTGATCCCAAGGTAAAACCAAGCCACAAGGCACTGCCGCCGATAAAAACGCTAGCGGGAGCAAAATTGTATGGCAGAAACCCAAGTGTCGCTCCCAACAACGCCACTGGGAGCAAGGCAACACTGTCTTGAGAGGGATCAAGCCTGAAAGCAGCGTTTATAAAGAGAACCAAACTTGCTATAGCAGTCACCCCTGCAGCCAAACCATCAAGACCATCTAACCAATTTACGGTGTTCGTCATCCCCAGCAACCATACCAAACTGACCAAGACAGTAACAACATAAGGAAACTTGGGCGTCCATTCACCGGTGAGCGGATTGTTAAAGAACTCGATGTGAATGAGAAAGCCAACAGCAACACTGGCAGCAGCAAGCTGCACAATCAACTGAGCCCAAGGACCTAGTTCACGCTTGTCGTCGAGCACACCAACCACAAAGAGTATTAGTCCACCAAGCAAAAGCCCTATCAGTCTGGTGCCTTCTTTAGCATCCATGCGTTCTACAGGCAGGAATTGCGCCAATATGACAGCCACATTAAATGCAATAAAAATGGCGGTGCCCCCGAGTTTAGCAATGCGCCTTCCATGCTTTCGTCGTCCTCCAGGCTCTGCTGTTATCTCGTGTCGTTGCGCCAAACGACGAATCACGGGTGTCAAGGTGACAGCAAGCAAGAAGGCAACAGCAAAGGTAATAAGAAAAGGTGCTATTCGCTCAGCCATTCTTTCAGGTCCACTCCTGGATAGGCAACGCGTTTGAATTGATCGATGTTCGCATCCAGAGGTACGGTCGCATCAAGTCCCATTTTTGATGTTTGCGATTTTCTGCCAGCTTGATGATCTCCAGATGGATCAAGGCTGCTCCCCGGTTGGTCGTGCATCACCATCAGATCGCGGTCGGCCTGGAACCGAGTGGCAATAGCCCACTCAACTTGGGATGAATCGTGAATATCAATATCACTATCTACGATTACTACATGTTTTAATGACCTATGTCCCTCAAAAGCAGCATTGATAGCTTTCAGACCATCATCAGCTTGCTGCTTGTTGATCTTTACTATTGCGTGAAGCCAACTCGTTCCACCTGGGGTGACCAGCACATCAATGCAATCGGCAACCTGGTTCACTTGGCTCATTATAGTTGGCTCCCGAGGCATACCCATGAGAACCTTGTGTTCCAAGCCAGCAGGCAGTAGAGCATGGTAAATTGGGTTCCATCTACGGGTTATCAGATCTATCTCGATTATCGGCTGCTGTCGCACACCATCCATGGTCGCAGTCAGGTCCGGGAAGGGACCTTCAGCAGTTAGAGCGGTGGTGATCCTGCCCTCCAGCACTGACTCTGATTGTGCTGGCACCCTCAAGTCTGAAGAGATGCACTTTGTAACCGATAATGGTGCAATGCTGTTGGCGATGCGCATCTCATCCAAACCAGCGGGAACCGACATAGCGGCAGCAAGATTGACCTGTATGGGAACACCAACACAAATTGCACAAGCCAGATCACCATCGGTTTTTCTTATCGCATTGTGCGTACCACGGTTCTCTACTATGCGACCTGTAAAACGGCGCGAGTCCAACTGCAACAAGCGATGGTAGGCAAGGTTGGGCCCATGCTCAGGATCCTCAACCACAACCACCGCACTGGTGATGTAGCGTCCTCCATCCTCTTGAACATGACGGAGAATGGGAATCTGATCAAGGTCAACGTCTTCATAGATGACTTGATGGCATTCTGGGTCTAAGGAGATACTCGGATCGGAAGGATTCTCGCACGCTTGATTGAGAATCCGAGAGAGATTCTCTGATTCAATCCCTAGTGCTCGCGCAATCCGCTTTCGGTCAGCACATACACCTGTTAAGACACGCCAGCCAAGATGATCCCTGATATTCTCAAAGAGGACTAGTTCCCCATCTAGTGCATGAGCAACAGAGGCGAGTTCAATCTCGGTAGAGACGGTACGGGAGATACGGACCAGATCATTGTAATCTCTGGCATCCGCAACTAGAGCGGACAAATCCATTGGTAAACCTCTCGGTGCAAGAACTGGGTTCTACTTATGACGACAGAGTATTCAGAGGCCATTCACAAATGGGACAGAGCGGACGATTATCCTTAGACCATAGAATTTCGTGCTCTTCCACATTAGCCCCACACTCATCACAGTCAGTAACTGCAGCGACGCGCGGGCGTTCTTTCTCTGTAGTTTTAGGTTCTTTCTTGAACATTCTTTTCACCTCATTTGATACAGCGATGAATTAACATCGACACCAAACATGATCTGATTATAGGGTCACGCCCAAGGAATGACAACGACACTAGGTTTTGTACCTTACTGAATCCGTCAACTGTGCGCCAAGGCGAAGATCAGATAAATGTAGCTCAGGAACACCAATTTGTCTGTCCACAAATCCACCATGACTGTCGGATCCACCAGTTATCAATAGATCGTTCTCGTTTGCCCACCTAAGAAACTGTTCGGTCCATGCTTCATCATGTCGGCAGGAATAGCACTCTAAACCCTCAACGCCAGCTTCGATCATGTCGGTTAGCAACATTCGGTTGGACGAATGCTCATCAGACATGTTGGTAATAGGATGCGCCCATACACCAACGCCTCCAGCGGCTTTGATTGATCGAATAACCTCCGTTGGAGGTGGAAACTGGGGAAAGGTTGCCTCTAGATCATCAACGAATAATTCGTCAAAGAATGAACGAACATCTCGACAAAGACCAATGTCTATCAAATAGTTTAATGACTTCCAGCCCCCACGACCAAGATCCCAAGTGTAATCCTGATACTCTTGCATGTCTATTCGATAACCAGCGTTCACGAGCGAAAGCACTAGTCTGTCATCATAGTCAGCCAGCATGGTGCCGTTCGCTTCTACCATTGACACGAACGCTGGATCGGTCCAGTCGACTCCATAGCCCAAGATGTGAATCAGGTTGCCATTATGTTTGGAAGACATCTCTACACCCGGGATCACACCGATACCGTATGGGGCACAACTAGCGATTACCGAATCTACTCCGGCTATGGTATCGTGATCAGTAAGCGAAATCAGAGAGATGCCAGCGCTGTAGGCTTGAAGCGCAACCTCTTCCGGGGTCCAACAACCATCGGATGCAGTAGAGTGAATGTGTAAATCAATACGGGAATTCAACATTAATAGATCTCGGGGTCTTTACTAATAGTAAGCTATTTCCAGCTTTCGACTGTTGGTTAATCATCCTGTGGAATGAGGGATGTCTCCTGCAGAATCCATGAAAGGTAGTCAGAATTCCCATCAACAATATCAAAGGCAACAACACAGGGGCAAGAATAACTATGCGCTTTCTTTGCCTTCTCAATAATCATTGGAACCAAAGACTTGCGCGTTTTCGCAATTAGAACTACTTCGGTGCTAGATTCCAATCTGCCTTGCCACCAGTAGATCGAACTCATTCCATTGATGATATTAACACAGGCAGCTAATCGAGCTTGCAGCAGTAGTCGAGATATTCTCTGTGCTTCAGACTGAGAACCAGCGGTAATATAGACAAAGCATAGTCTTGGATCTGCGTCAGATTCAGGTTGAGCATTGATGGACTCGCTCATTGATCACTCCATCCCGAAACCCTGCTGTTGCAGCACCTGGCGCATCTCTACCCGCAGTCGCTTTGGATCGGTATATGCCATCCTCCGCGCCGCTCGAGCCATCCATCCATATACCTCGCCAGTTTCCATGTGTTTGAACAGTTCTTGACGTTGTATTTCGGTATCGTAAGCATCAAGGTAATGATGCAACTCATCCTCCTGATATTGTTCTCGGTGCAGCACTGCTGGAAGCGGCAAGCGAGTCTTTTTGTCTGGGATATGAGAAGGATAACCAACACACATTCCCACTAAGGGAAATACAAGTCCGGGAAGTGCGAGCTCCTCAATCACACCTTTGGGTTCACTGCGGATTCCACCAATATAGACAATACCAAGGCCTAGCGATTCAGCAGCAAGAGCTACATTTTGCGCAAGTAATGCGGTATCAATAGCGGCAACTAGAAAGGATTCCACATAATCAGAATTGATTTGCGTGCCCTCAATCTCGCTGACTCGAGCTAGTCGATGAACATCAGCGCAAAAGACAAGAAGAACAGGACAATCACGGATAAAGTCCTGATTACCCGCCAGTTTAGCAAGCCTAGCTTTACGATCACGATCTTGCACTGCAATCACACTATACTGCTGAAGAAAAGAAGAAGTGGATGCCATTTGCGCCGCGCTTATGATGTGCTCAAGCATGCCTTCAGGGAGTGGTTGATCCTTAAAGGCACGGATCGAGCGATGGTCACGCATTGTTTCGATTAGCGGGGTGTCAAAATTACTTTGGTTCATAATGGAACCCTCCGTTCGCATCCATCACATTAATAGTCGCTTAACTGCTTCTCATCTTACCTGCTGATATCTGTCTACCCACATACTCTGCCAAACGATCATAGTCTTGAGGAAGATCCATATCCATTCCAAAACCGGCGTCGGGAATTATGATTCCTTTGACCTTGCAGTTGAATGCTCTTCCGAATGCAATTTCAGCGTCATGCAAAGCTGCCATACCCAAGATGAACTTGAGCAGTTTGAACCAGGCCTTTGGGCGTCGAGCTATAAACCGAACCATCGGGGCTATAGAAATTCGCTCAGCTTGCCGGTCGATTTTACGACGTCGTCTGCCAAGCTCCTCAATCACCTTTTCGCCTTCCCTAATGGCACTGGGATTGAGCACATATAACTCACCTGGATGAACACAATGATCAACAAAACGCCCAACTACCCTTCCGCTCTTGGGGAATTCTTGTTCCCCAATGTGTTCAGGAACGAGGCTGAGAATAAAGTCGTATTCCTTGTACTTGACAAGTTGTGACAGGAATAGATCTACTTCCTCAGTTCGTACTGCTGGTGAATCGGAAGAACTAATCACAATCATGTCGGGGTTTTCACCTCGACTATTAAGATACTCTAGACCAATTACCAGTTTTTGCGATACATCTGACACTAATGGACAGGGTATATATTGCACTGGTAGGTCGGTCTCATAGTCTTCTTGAGACAATCCCAGCAGGTAGATCGAGCTGATAAACGGTGAAGCAGCTAACGCATCCAGCTGCCAGTCTATTACTCGACGTCCTAGAAACGGCAAAAGCGCTTTGACCTTGACGGTTCCGTCAGGGTCATGAACTTTCATAAGTTCTCGTCGCTCTTTGTCTCTGCCACACAACACGAAAACCGGATATTGTCTAGTCACAAGTCAGTCTCCAAATAGCTCGCATTTTCAATCCGACAACAGACTTATTCTAAGCACAGCATCATATATGGTCAAACCTTGATGACAACTGCGTGGACGCATCATATCGCACCTCTAGGGGCAAAAAGTGACAATTGACACACTCAGTAATGACCATATTCTGGGTGACAATTCAAGAGAATTGACCTATACTCCGAATGCTGTCGTGCCCGTTACTAGAATTCGGCATGGTTCTACGGGCTAATGCTCATTGTTCTTGAAGGAGGAAGTATGAGCCTAAAGATCATTCCCAAAGAGAAAATGGGAGGATTCATTGCAGGATTGATCGGAGCCTACCGTGTCGTCGGTCCGACTGCAAAAGGTCCCAAGTTTGTGTTCGGAGAGATCGATTCTGTTCAAGATTTGCGACTGGATTACGATACAACCATCCTTCCCCCAAAGAAACAACTCATGCCCCAAAGGGAAACGTTGTTTAATTTCAGCGCGGGTGAGTTCAAGGTGAACTCGAATGTTGACGATACACCAACCGTGCTATTCGGGGTGCATACCTGTGATCTACACGCCATTCATCTACTTGATACTGTGTTCTGCACCACCTATCGTGATGAGCACTATATGACTCGGCGAGAGAACACGATCCTTGTTGGACTAGAGTGTCTGACACCTTGTGACGACGATTCTTTTTGCAAGAGCATGGGAACACTAACGCCACCTTCTGCAGGATATGATCTACATCTAACTGATATTGGTGATGCCTATGCGCTAGATGTTGAGACTGAGAAGGGGGCATGGCTAGTAGTGAAATACTCTGAGGCACGAGACGCTACTGAAAGCGATATACAAAAGATCAACACGGTATTGAGCGAAAAATGGCCCAGATT
>JBDLKB010000047.1:0-7337 GCA_039714055.1 Chloroflexota bacterium | reverse complement strand
ATCCGATCTGCCCCAGCGCCACAGCTTGGGACAGTATATTTCCGATGGCGGTGGCTTCTACCGGACCGGCGACTACAGTGCGACCGGTGGCATTAGCCGTGAACTGATCCAGTAGTTTGTTCTTAGAGCCACCACCCACTATGTGAATGGTTCTCAGCGGTTTACCTACCAACTGGGAAAGGTTCTCGGTTACGCGCCGGTATTCCAAAGCCAAGCTCTCCAGCGCGCAGCGCACAATTTCTCCACGGCTCTCAGGCGCCGATTGACCGCTGTCACGACAATAAGCTTGGATACGGGCCGGCATGTCACCTGGTGCCAGAAAGCATGGATCGCTGGGATTCACCAACGGTCCAAACGGCGGTGCAGTCGCTGCCATCTCTGTCAGTTCGTCATAGCTGAACATATGCCCCGAGCGGGACCATTCACGCCGGCACTCTTGCACCAGCCAGAGCCCCATGATGTTCTTGAGCAGACGAAATGTCCCGTTGACCCCTCCCTCGTTGGTCAGGTTTGCTTCTAAAGTCTGCTGGTTGATGACCGGCTCACTAACCTCGACACCGATCAATGACCAAGTGCCAGAGCTGAGGTATACATAGTCCTCATGAAGAGTTGGAACGGCCGCCACGGCCGATGCGGTGTCGTGCGAACCGGGTGCGATCACCGGTATAGGCGGACATCCAGTCTCCTCAGCCACGGCGGGTCGCATCCTGTCCAGGATGGTTCCGGGCGGGACAATGTCCCCGAAGATGTGACTGGGGATATCCAGCGTATCAAGCATTTCACGTGCCCAGTCGCCAGCACGCGGGTCGTAACATTGGCTGGTGGTAGCAATCGAGAATTCGTTAGCCTTGCGACCACTCAACCAAAAGTGAAAGAGGTCTGGCATGTTCAAGAATGTCTTGGCTGCGCATAACTCTGGTGCATCCGCCTTTACCATCGCCAGCAGTTGGTACAGGCTGTTCAACTGCATGAATTGGATGCCCGTTCTTTCAAAAATCTCTTCTCGAGGCACGATATCGAATGCCGCCTCCATCATCTTGTCGGTGCGGCTATCACGATAGTGGTAGGGATTTCCCAGCAGCGTATCGTCCGCCGCCAAGAGTCCGAAATCCACCCCCCAGGTATCCAGACCAACGCCAGCCAAGCTCGAGCCATAGGCTGTGGCCGTCTTGCTAAGACCATGCTTAATCTCGGACCAGAGGCGCAAAATATCCCACTGCAAGCTCTCAAGGACACGCACTGGGCCGTTGGCAAAGCGGTGGATTTCTTCCAATCGGAGTTGATCCTGATCGAGATGTCCTACCACCACGCGCCCGCTCTCAGCTCCCAGATCAACCGCGATAAGTTTGGATGTCATACTCATCTCTCCCATCTGTATGTTTTCTACCTCATCTCCTGCCCACCAGTAACGTTGATCGCTTGACCAGTGGTGTAACTTGATTGATCTGATGCCAGAAAAACCACCATATTGGTTATATCGTCATAGGTGCAGCCGCGCTTCATGGGGACTTGGTTGACGTATTTTTGGCGCACCTCTTCTTCGCTGATGCCCCACTTTTTTGCATACTGCTGGTAGAGCGAATCTACCCAGAGAGGTGAATCGAGTAGGTTTCCGGGACAGATGGCATTTACACGTACGTTGTACTCGGCCATTTCCAATGCGATGCTCTGTGTCAGACCAATACCACCGAATTTAGAGGCAGCGTAAGCCGAGTTCTTGAAACTGCCCTTTTTACCTGACTTGCTGTTGATCTGAATGATGACGCCACTCTGCTGCTTCTTCATCACCCGAGTGGCGTGTTTGGCACACAAAAAGTAACCAACAAGATTGACGTTGATAACAGCTTGCCACTTTTCAGCCGGGAATGCATCCACCGCCTCAGCGCTCAGGATGGCTGCGTTAGAGACCAGGATATCCAGTCGACCGAACCTTTCCACCGCTTTGGCGACCAATGCTTCTACCTGCGTCTCCTTGGTTACATCCACATGAACTGCAATTGCCTGCATTCCAGTCTGCATCTGTATATCTGACGCTACCAGATCTGCTTTTGCCTTGTTTATGTCCGCCACAACTAAATGCGCTCCCTCGCGAGCGAGCCGGTGGCAGATGGCTTCGCCTAGACCTTGGGCGCCACCGGTGACGATTGCTATTCGATCTGTTAACATGATCTTCTCCTTCTCCGCCGTTACGCTAGCATAAGCCGCAAAAACTCTTCCTCTGCTTCCACTGTCCACTCCCGACCCCTATTCAGCAATGCGTAGACACTGGGTAGTTTCTCCCGGAGTTCCGGAAGTGGAGTCAGCGGGAAGAACTTGATCTGTGGGTAGATCACCACTTTGCCAGGAAAGAGAGCAGTCTGCACTGCATCAAATCCGTCGCGTGCTGCCTCAAGCGAACCAACGGCTGCCACAGAGCGATTGGGTGACAACTCACCGTGCTCTGCCTGCTTTAGCATCAACCGCAGGTCATCAATAGTGGAGGCAGAATGACCTATGATGCGTACACCTCGGAAGATTGCGTCGTTCAAATCGATTGTTACCATGCTGCCGCGCGGCAATCCGGCAAATACATTCATAACTCCATGGGATGCTAGATAGCCGGCTGCTTCAACAATCACCGGCGCTACGGGAGCAAGCACAATGATGTCATCAAAACCTCGTTCCGTGAAACGGTCCAGACCGACCTGGTAAGTATCCTGCTGCATAGGGTTAAGGCAGATGAACTCGATTTCCTTTTCGGCAGCTTCTTGAGCGAACGAATCGCGTAGATCTTGAAGCCGGACATCACTCACATCAGTACAGAGGATAGTCCTCGGACCGTCGGCTAGTTGGATAGCGCGCTGTACGTGCATGCGACCCATCGGTCCACCAGCACCCACAAACCATAAAGTTCCTCCTGATTTCAGAGTTGAACGTACCGGCACTTTACTGTAGGCAAGGGTGAGGTCCAAGTCACTGCCGCCCACGAACACCCAACGATTGTAGTGAATGCGACCGATGTCCACTTGTAGAGGTCGATCAAAAGGATCATCACTCACGACAGCACAAACACCGTACTTGGCTAAATAGGGGCTTACTAGCTCGACTAGATCGGCGTCAGCACCCAGAATCACAATGTCATCCACCTCTTCCACCGGCGGAGCAGACAGATTGGGCACTTTTATCACCTTCACTCCCAACCCGCGTACTCGCTGACGTATCCAATCCTCCAGGGCAGGAGGGATCGAACTCAACAGCAAGCGGGCTGGATGTGATTCCCGATTCAAACCAGCGCTAATTGTGTACGCCAAGTCCTGCGTATCAGACACTCCAATGATCCATGCTGTGCCGCCAGGTTTCAGGCCAGTTCGATACCCGAGCTGGTAAGTGGCAATGACACAAGCCCAAGGCTCAGTTAGGGCAGCCTCCGCATAACCGGTCTGCGGTTGTATGGGGATCAGGTAATTGCCGTGATCTCCCGCCAACACACGCTGATCGATAATATTGTATTGTGATAATCCTCCCTGTATCTCGTAACCATATGCGTAGCCGATATCGTCAACAAAGACATCAGCCTGAATAATGAATCGATCTCCCACTTGATACTGATCCAGCAGGTTCTCACCAACCGCGACCACAGTCATGCTCACCTCGTGCCCCAGTACCACTGGCTCCTTAGCCATATCGCGATAGATACGCGGATGATTATTTCCCGCCCGAATCACTTTGATATCTGAGAAGCATAGTCCCACAGCATCATGGCGTATCAGCAGCTCATCTGCCTTGGGCTGCGGTAGTGCAACGCTGATCAATTCTCCATTACGCCCCAAGTTTTCGAGCCCCGCGCCGTAAAGAGGCCAGAGCCGATTCTTGGTTGGCAGGGGGGAATCTGCTTGTTTATAGACATTCAACTTGTCAATCATCGATATAGTCACTCACTAATGGTTCCAGCATCTTCTCTGGCGTCATGGTTTGATTCACTGTCGTCAGGCGGACTAGACCTGGTTTACCAGGGGGAAGGGAATAGCCCACCCGGGTGTAGAATTCGTTGCGCTCTCTACGTGTAGGCAGGAAGCGCTTGGCCCAGTCGCTCTGATAGCCCATTCCCCGAGCACGCTGCATCATCGTGTGACCATAGATGAAATGGGCACCATCCAAGAAATGGTTGCGCACTGGAGCCAGTTCTGGAGCATCATAATCGTCTACCAGCTTCTGACCAAAACTATTCATCTCGGTGCCAACATTCAACGGCAGATCCCAGGCTTGTGCAATCTCAACTATCTGATGCAAATTGCGCACCTTGATTGCCCTCAGTTCCGGATCAGCGATGTTCCAGTTGCGGTCGGGAATGATATTGAGAGCCGCAACGCCTTGTCGGACCAAAAGCTCCAGCAGCTCTTCCATTGCCTGCTCGCCTGCCGAGAGGCCGTCCAACCAAGTGGCACAAGGCAGAGCTCCACAAGCTAGGATCAACTGGTGAAATTGTTCTACTGATGAAAAGGTATTGTGATCTGGAGTCACATAACCGACTCCTCCCCTTTTCATCAGACGGGAGCGAATGGTGTTTTGGAACTGGGCTGAATCGGAGATGAGAGTTGTTACCTGCTCATTGGGGATATCCAGTTTCTTTGCCCAAAAGCCAACCGGGTCTGAAATTATACGTTCAGCAGCAGAAATATAGGCTACTACTATATGTCTCTCAGTAGCTATGCCTGCTGGAGTCAATGGCAGTACATCTCGCTCACAATCAATTGTCACTGGCGCTAGATGAACATTCACCTGCTCTACCACACGCAGATTGCGTTGGGCAGCACGCTGGCGCAGATCGTTCACGTCTTGCTTTGTTGCAGTCGTATCTGCTGTGATGCCAGAGGTAAACCCAATGCCCATGTGATAGTAGACCCCTGGCTCTCCTGGTGAGTTGATCTCACGGGTCGCGAATTCAGGGATATAAACCCGCGTCTCTATCCCAGCACTACCCCGAACACCTACCAACTCGCAAGCATCCAAGAACTCGTTCACTCCGTCCAATACATCGAAATCCACTATTCCTATCAACTTGAAGCCGCGACGCTTGGCCAACCACGCGAGTGAAGAGGGCGAATGACCGTAGGCATTGAAAGAGAAGAAGGTGTGACAATGCATGTTGGCTACATCGGTCTCTGGGGCAAGCGAAACCATATCCTGTTGAGCTAGCGCGACTAGTTCAGCCAAGGCGTTGGCTCGGACCGTGGCGTCGAAATGGTTCAGATTTCGCTCTAGCTCAACAATCTGCACTGAATCTGGCATCAGTCTATCCTGCCTCTTGATGATCTATGCAAGATTTGCACCTGACCTCTCAGACAATGGTCACTTGAATTCCCTGCTCACGCAGGGCAGCAACCAACTCGTTCGGGGCATTTTCATCAGTAATGACCTGATCCACCTGAGACCAGGTGGCATAGGTAGCAAAGGAAACCCGATCCCATTTACTGGCATCGGCAATGACAATGACCTCCTTTGAACGCTCGACCATGCGGCGCTTCATCTCTGACCCGTAGCGATCAGGATCAGTCAGCCCCTCTTCCAGTGCGAGCCCACGCACGCCGAAGAAGCCCTTCTGAATATGGTAGCGATCCAAAATACAATCCCCCTCGTCCCCCACTAGCGAGGCAGACGCTGACCGTAGGGTTCCCCCTGTCATCACCACGGTCACATTTGGCGCGTCGATGAACTCGAGGGCGATGTAGAGACTGTTGGTGATCACGGTTAGCTCGCGGCACTCTTTGAGGTGCCGAGCGACCTGCCAGGCGGTGGTGCTGTCATCGAGGGCGATGGCGTCACCATCGTGTACCAAGGAGGCTGCCGCTTGACCGATACGTTCCTTTTCGGCTGTGTGGACATCCCGGCGTAGAGAAAAAGCTGGCACAGCCCTTGCCATTGATCTGATCATGGCTCCCCCGTGAGTACGCAGCAAAAAGTTCTGCTTCTCTAAAGTCGCCAGATCGTTGCGGATGGTTACGGCAGAGACATTAAAGCGCTCTACCAACTCGTTCACCGAGACCCTCTCCTGTTCCTCGACCAAGGTAACAATCTCACGCAATCGTTCTTGAAGGTAGAGCCTGTCAGGCATTGTGTCAGATCTCCTTACACAAACTTTCGATTACTTATGAATCGTAAGCATTGTACAGGAAAGCAAAGTGTCTGTCAAGATGTATGCATCAGTGTGTGATAGGAATTGAGAATGATACGGCTGTCTATAACTCAATATCCGCTATAGACTCTAGCACCCAGGTCGGCCTGTAGGGATATCGTTGAATCTCCTCACGGCGGGTGACACCTGTCAGAACCAGGATTGTCTCCAGACCGCTCTCCACTCCGGCGATGATGTCAGTGTCCATTCGATCGCCTATCATTACCGTATCTTCAGAGTGAATGTCCAGGAAATTGAGCGCTGTCCGCATCATCAATGGGTTAGGTTTTCCGACGAAGAAGGGACTCTTTCCAGTCGCCTTTTCAATCAGCGACGCCATGGCGCCACAACCTGGGACGATACCATGTTCCGTTGGTCCACTAGTATCCGGGTTGGTGGCGATGAACTGCGCTCCGGCTTCAATCAATCGAATAGCTTTGGTAATCGCCCCGTAATGGTAAGCTTCAGTCTCGCCCAGTACGACGTAATCTGGGCTCAAGTCTGTAATGACATACCCGACCTCATGAACTGCTTCTGTCAACCCGCTTTCTCCGACAACAAAGGCGGTGCCGTTGGATCGCTGACTCTGCAGGAACTGAGCTGTCGCCAGCGCCGAGGTGAAAATACGCTCTGGTGGGATTTCCAATCCGACAGCCGCTAGACGATGGGCTAGATCTCGCGGTGTGAATCGCGAGTTGTTGGTCAAGACCAGGTATTCTCGCCTCTGTTTCTGCAGTTTGGAAATGAACGTGTCGGCGCCGGGGATGAGCTCCTTCCCTTTGACCAACACACCATCCATATCAGTGATGAGATTCTTGTTTGTTTTCATCCGTATTCAAGCTCCGTCGGTTCCGGTCACCTCTGGGTAGTTAATATGGATTATATCGTGTTAAGCCAATAAAACAGCAGGCTGGAAGACACCAGCCTGCTGCATTCTAGAACTTGGTTTTCTCTATTTGATCCTATTACTTGACATAAAGCGGCCCAAAGTTGGCGCATGCCCGAAAGTCGGCTCCCTGCACATCCATGGCGCCAAAGGCGTTCCAAGTGCTGGGACGGAATACTAGTTCATCATCCACATTATGCATATAGACCGGGATACGCAGCATGGAAGCCAAGGTGATCAGGTCGGCACCGATATACCCGTAGCTGAATGCGCCATGATTGGCGCCCCATGCGTTCATAA
>JBDLKB010000046.1:0-7531 GCA_039714055.1 Chloroflexota bacterium | reverse complement strand
ATTTCCTGCGTTGTGCGGCGAACGATGCGAACATCGGCGTATCCTGCGCCCATAGCATCGGCCTGATTCAACGCTCTATGTGCGATGGTTTTCAAAGTCTCCTCCTAACTTTCAATCTGCTGGCTCAACAGCGTCGCATTGTATCCATGGCGCATTACTTGGACAAATGACATCTGTAACTGTCTCCATTTGCCAAATTGCCACATAGACGGTAAAGTTGTCGAATTGGTCAGTTAGTTACAAATTTCACAATCTAGACATACATATGAGCCACCGAGAAATCAAGAATAAGCCCAAGCGGCATTATCCACCTCTCTACGAGAAAATCATACCTATAGCCTTGACATTGATCGCTAGCGCTATCATTGTGGTTCTGATCATCATCTTTAGCGTGGTCCTGGGCGTATTCCCAGGCAGCTAGTCCATTCTATATACAAGGAGACCCCATGGAAAAGTTCAATACCGTATTGCCTTTTACCTCAGCAATCATTAGTTTCATACTCGCTTTCCTTCTGTTTCGGCGTTATCTTGCCCGTAGAGGGCTGCACCTCTTGTTCTGGGGTATAGGTATGGTGCTTTATGGAGTCGGTGGTTTCTGCGAGGGTTATTATGGAATACTTGGTTGGAACCCGCTTACTTTCCGCCTGTGGTATCTGGCGGGAGCGATCCTTGTTGCTGCCTGGCTGGGTCAAGGTACAGTGTTTTTGTTGGTAAAGAAGCGGTGGGCGCATGTATTGATGGTATTGCTGGTTGTGGGATCGGTGTACGCGGCATACAAGGTCTTTGCCGCGGAACTTGATCCCAGTCTCATGACTACAAGCCTTCACACTGGCAGCGAGTTGAGCGGTCACGCCATCATATCTTCCGGTGTGCGCAGCCTCACCCCTATTTTTAACTTGTATGGCACCATCACATTGGTAGGTGGTGCACTCTATTCGGCATGGATCTTTTGGCGCAAGCGAATCTTGCTGCACCGCACCATTGGCAACATCCTCATCGCCATGGGAGCTATCCTGCCGGCATTTGGTGGAACCTTCAGTCGGATGGGGCTTCCTGGCGCCCTGTATATAAGTGAGTTGCTCGGCGCGATTTTGCTGTTCATTGGTTTCCTGCGTGCCATCACACCGATGAGCGGAAACGAAAATCAGTCTGGTCAACCATCTGCTGCGGCATCCCAAGGTACAGCTTAGCTGGTTCTCGTCTTTAGGGACTTGATCGGCAGTACATCACTTGTTTCTATCTCTGGCAGGTTGTATAGTTGCTCTGCTGGTGTTCTGAGCCTGAGCCCAGTGGTGGATTTGCGCCAAAGGCAACCTTGCCTATACTGGGAGAAGCGAGTCACGCGCTGATTTTTTGACTTGCATTCTCTAGCCTAGTCGATAGCAGTACTCGAAAAATATAGAGTCATATGGCCCAACCTCTTGTTGTGCGAGATCTGTCGTTTCGCTATCGCTCCCGCGATGAGTACGCTCTGCGGGACATCTCTTTTGCCCTTGACGAAGGTGAGATACTACTGGTTGCGGGCGCCAGCGGCTGCGGCAAGACTACCCTCATCCGCTGCATTAATGGTCTCATTCCCCGTAGTTACAAGGGAGAGGTCAGCGGAGATGTCATTCTCGAGGACCAGGATGTCTTCAGATACTCCCTGGCGCGCATCTCCCAATTAGTAGGGACAGTACTGCAGGACCCGGAACGTCAGATCCTCGGCTCCAAAGTAGCGGCTGAGGTGGCATTTGGCTTGGAGAATTTAGGATTGTCTCGATCGGAGATCCGAGAGCGCATGAGCCAGGCAATGGCACTGCTGGGAATCGAACATCTCAAGGAAAGGGAGACGTTCTTGCTCTCCGGCGGCGAGAAGCAAAAGGTGGCGCTGGCGGGAGTGCTGGCGATGGAGCCCAAGGTGCTGCTGCTGGACGAACCACTAGCGAGCCTAGACCCTGCTAGCGCGCAAGAGGCGCTGCGGCTGTTTCGCAAATTAGCAGATGGCGGGATCAGCATCCTGCTGGTGGAACACCGGGTAGAGGACACCATGCTCATTGATCCCGACCGGGTGATGTACATGAAGGACAGCCAGATCAAGTACCTGGGATCGATCGCGGGAATGATGGATGTGGTTGACCACAGCGAGCTCAAGCTGCCGGCGGAGATAGTGATCCAACGCAGTATAGATTCTCCTTCACCGGTTCTAGTTCCGGCGATACAGCCCAACGGCAGAGAGTCGCTGATCAGTTTTCAGGATGTCTCTTTCGCATATTCATCCGACAGCCCCACGGTGATCCATAATGTGAATCTCGCCATCAGGAAGGGTGACATCACTGCCATTCTGGGGCCCAACGGCGCGGGCAAAACTACCCTGGTGAAGCACGCCATTGGCTTGCTTAAACCCACCCAGGGCCAGGTGCTGGTAGGGGAGAGCGATTCGCAGAAACTGAGTGTGGCACAGATTGCCAGTACCGTGGGTTATGTCTTTCAAAGCCCCAGTCACATGCTCTTTGCCCCTACAGTGAAGCAAGAACTGGAATTCGGTCCCACCAATCTGGAGCACGATCCTAAAGTCATGGAAGAAAACGTCAAACGCGCCATTGAGACGGTGAATATGGTTGGCCTGGAGGAGAATCCACCGCTGTCGCTTTCATTTGGTCAGCAAAAGAGGGTGAGCATTGCTGCTATTCTTGCCATGCAATCAAAGATACTGGTAATGGACGAGCCAACCGCGGGGCAGGATTACGCCAATTACGTGGCTTTTATGGATTCGATCATACAGATGCCTGGATTTGAGGCGATTCTCTTTATTACTCACGATGTCGATCTTGCGGTGCGTTACGCCAATCGAGTGATACTGGTCCATGATGGGCAGGTGGCTGCCGATGGTGAACCAGAACAGGTGTTGACTGACAGTGTACTGCTTGAACGATGCAACATCGTGTCAACCACTCTGCTGCAGGCGAATATCGATTATTTGCCGCAAACGGGAAATTTCATGAGTGCCGAGACGTTGGCTCGACACTATGGCGATATGGGAGGTGATGCCTATTCGAGGAAAAGTGTCCATTGATCTGTGGTTTATTGATTATTGATTTTGGGTCAAAGGAAGGTAACTGATGGGTAATAGATTGATCTCTACTGTTTTAGCGTTGGTGGCGGTCCTGGTAGTGTTCCTGTTGGTGGTGTGGATCGGGGGATCGATCAACGAGAGCTTGAAACTAGACGAGACTGCGCTGCTTCGCTTTGTCTTTGTGGGCGTCGGCCTGTTGATAGTGTTCCTGGTTTATCTCTTTACCAAAGAGAGCGGAGTGTGGGAGGTGGGAACGCGTGAGGTAGTATACATGGCAATCGGTGCTGCCTTGTATGCCGTGTTCTCCTATCTGTTCAACGGTACCGTGTTTGCGGTTCCGTCGGTGAGCCAGGTGGCATTGCGCCCGGCTATCGCCATTCCCATGTTCTTCGGCTATGCTTTTGGTCCCACTGTGGGATTCTTTACCGGTGCGGTGGGCAACATGTTTGGAGATGCCTTGACCGGATTCGGTCTTTCACCTCAATGGAGTGTGGGCAACGGTCTGGTGGGCATGGTGGCAGGAATGGCGCTGCTTTTCAAGGATAAGAAGAAGGGCATGGACACTGTGCTCTACATCAGCGCGGCACTGGCTTTGATCGGTACCGCCTTGTGGATCTTTAACCGGGGTCAGGCAAACATGATGTTCTTCGACCCCGAGGCGGGAATATTCGGCGACGCGCAAATATCGATCTTTGCCGGCGTTTCCGTAGTTATCGGCTTTATCCTGGTGCTGTTGGTGCGATACCTTTTCGGAAAAGATATAGACGTCGCCTCTGCTGTCACCTGGAGTATGTTGGGCAACCTGTTTGGTATCGGCTTCGCTGCCATATCCGATATTTGGATCAATGGTTTCACGCTGCCGGTGGCAATTGTGGGCGAATTCCTGCCTGCGGCGGGGCCCAACTTGATCTTTGCTGCCATTCTGGTGCCGCTGCTCGTAGGAGCTTATGCTGCGGTTCAGAGGCAGACAGGAAGGTAACCGTTAGGTTGCTGTAGCAAGTCATGCTGGTCACCTGGAGATATCGCGATCGTCAGTCTCTGTTGCAGAGCTTTGACCCTCGCGCCTGGATCATCTTTTACTGCTGTTTCCTGGTGTCATCCTTGATGTTCTGGGATCTGCGATCATTGATCCCGCTGTCCATCATCGCGCTTACGTCTGTGTTCATCTCACGTATAGCCTGGAAAGAGATGAGCCGCGCCTGGCTGTTCATGGGCGGGTTCATCATCATCTATTCCACGCTCACTTTCCTGACTGGGAGGGGAGGAGTTCAACATTACGTGGAGGAACATCTCATCGCGAGACCGAGCGCGCCGTTCTCGGTATTTGGATGGACGCCAGCGATCTCCATTACCGTGGAGAGGGTGTTTTTCGCCCTGAGCCAGATGACCCGCGTCTTTAGTGTGGCCAGCATGACCATTCTAATACCTTATACCCTTAACCCTGCCACTTATGGGGTCACTTTTCGCGGTCTGGGGCTACCTGACAAGATAGCCTATGCCATGGAACTCACCATGCGCTTTATTCCCACCTTTGCTCGCGATTTTCAACTGACCATGGATGCACAGAGGGCGAGGGGGTATGAGGTAGAAAAGATCAAGGGGGGATTGATCGCCCAGGTGCGGCGTCTGGCGCCGCTTCTGGTGCCAGTGACTATCCATGCTATCGCCGGCAGTGAGGATATCATCGATGCCATGGACCTGAGGGCGTTTGGGGTGGGACCGCGCACCTGGTTGGTGCAGTTGCACTACCGCTGGCGGGACCGGATCTTGATCGCGGTAGGGGTGGTGATGTTGACCTCAGCCCTGGCGCTTTCGCTCTTTGGGGGCTTTGCCCAATTGTGGATCCCCGACTGGGCGCTGGCTTGGGCAGGGTAGACTGCGAGGATACAGTCAGAATTTCGCGTAGTCGTATCAATAATGACTGAAAAGGACAGCATGGAAGAGCTTCAAGTTCAGGAATCGATCGATTATCAGGGCATGAAAGCGATATCGTTGCGAAACGAGTACCTATCCCTGGTTGTCATTCCTGAATTGGGTGCCAAGATTGCCAGCTTGATGCACCGTCCTTCACAAACCGAATGGCTCTGGACCAATCCAAATCTTGTTCTTAAAAAACCGGAATATGGTGACTCATACACTGGTCAACACGACACAGGGGGAGTGGATGAGTGCTTTCCCACCATTGCCCCGGTGCAATTTCCTACCGAGCCCTGGACTGACATCACCATTCCTGATCATGGAGAGCTGTGGTCGCAATCCTGGGACGTAGAGAGTGTAGAGTCGACACCGGAACGAGTTGTCATCTCCGTGTCTTGCTATGGTGTGCACCTCCCGTATCGTTTCGAGCGCACTATCACCTTATTAGCTGGCGAGAATGAGGTGCATTTGGGCTACAAGGTCACCAATCTGAGTTCCTTTGCTCTTCCATTCCTTTGGAGTATCCACCCACTGCTGCGAATCGAGCCTGGAATGCGCCTTTACTTGCCTGAGAACGTCCAAAGAATACGGATTGATTCCTCGACGGATGATTTTCTGGGCGAGTTGGGCACGTCGCACCCTTGGCCGGTAGTGCATGACAACGAAGGTAATGAGTTGGATCTCTCGAAAGTGCCCTCATCTGATATTGCTAGAGCTGTCAAATTCTTTGCTGCTCCCCTGAACGAGGATGTACCGGTAGAAACCATGCTTGTGGACCCCAAGAGCAAACGAGGTCTTGGATTCCGCTTTTCTCCGAACCAGATCACCCATATTGGTGTGTGGATGAACTATGGCGGCTGGGCTGGTGTTGAGGGAGCAGCGCCATACTACAATCTCGGCTTGGAACCGTGCATTGTGGGGGCAGATTCGCTGGAGGTTGCGGTTAAACATTGGCGTGAGGCCGCTATTTTGCAGCCCGAGCAAACACGCATCTGGTCATTGGAATTGTTCCTGACATAGACAAGGATACGGTCATGAATTCTCGTGAATGTGTTTTGACAACTCTTAACCATCAAGAACCCGACGGGTTCCATTTGACCTGGGTGGAACCAACGCTACCGGCATTCATATGACTGCCTACCGCAATCTGCGTCAGTATCTGGTGTAGCCTGAAATTGAGATACATTGTGAGGAAATCATTCAGCAGTTGGCGGAGGCAATTATGACCCTGCAAGGGAAGGTGACAGCCGCATTCGTTGAGCATTATGGAGCGCTGCCGGCGTTTGTGGTCCGTGCTCCGGGGCGGGTCAACCTCATAGGCGAGCATACCGATTACAATGACGGTTTTGTGCTGCCTATGGCAATCGACCGTGCCATGTGGATCGCCCTCCAACCAAGTGGTAATCGCCGTGTTTCGGTTCACTCTCTGGACATGCAAGAGACAGCACTGTTTGACCTGGATGAGCTCAAGCACAACGGACCAACCTGGGTTGAATACATCAAGGGTGTGGCTTGGGCGCTGCAGGAAGACGGTTATCCGCTTTTGGGATGGGAAGGGGTGATGGTGGGCGATATACCCATCGGTGCGGGTCTATCCTCCTCTGCTGCTTTGGAGATGGCGGCTATACGTGCCTTTCTGGCTGTTTCCTCTAGCGACTGGGACCCAGCTGCTATGGCTCGTATCGGCCAGCGGACTGAGAACGAGTGGATGGGGGTGAAAACGGGCATCATGGACCAGATGGTTTCAGCTGCCGGTGAGGCGGATCACGCGCTGCTGATAGATTGCCGCAGTTTGGAGACAGAGGCGGTTCCGCTGCCGCCTGATACAGCAGTGGTCATTCTGGATACAGGAACCCGTCGCGGGCTGGTCGATTCAGCCTACAACGAGCGCCGTCAGCAATGCGAAGCCGCTGCAGCGTACTTTGGCGTTCCCGCTCTGCGCGATGTCGACTTGGCTGCTTTCCAGGAACAGGCAAGGAGGATGGATGGAACTGTCTTTCGCCGAGCGCGGCATGTTGTCACCGAAAATCATCGGGTGTTGCAGGCTCGTTCTGCCATGTTAAAGGCTGATGCCGTCACTCTCGGGCAGCTTATGAACGCCAGCCATGTCAGTTTGCGCGATGACTTTGAGGTCTCGAGCCAGGCGCTCGACAATATGGTGGAGATCGCACAGCAGCAAGATGGCTGCTATGGTGCTCGCATGACTGGCGCGGGGTTCGGTGGCTGTGCCGTAGCCTTGATCCTGTCGTCTAGTGCGGTGAATTTCGTGGAAAATGTGACATTTGAGTACACTGCAGCAACCAAATTGAAGCCAAGCATATACGTTTGCCAGGCAGCCCAAGGCGCTGAATTGATAGTGAATGGGCAATAGGTGGGCGAGAGGGTTCGTGTCTGGAGGTTTCTTCGCATAGCCACTCTGGTAGGTGACATTATTTGGCTTACTATGTAATGTGAGGTTGCTAAAATTGGCAGATATAGCTAACCAGTGCTGGATGATCTTGTCCAGCTTGATCAGATCATCACGACTAAAGAGATCAACCACGCCCTTGACTCCCAGTT
>JBDLKB010000045.1:0-7597 GCA_039714055.1 Chloroflexota bacterium | reverse complement strand
AACATCCTCCTGGTAACTCATATAGCCCCAGATGGCGATGCCATCGGCTCCATTACCGCAATGGCACAGATGCTGGAAGAACTGGGCGTCGAAAATCTATTACTTGCCTGCGATGATCCCGCAAAGGTCAAGCATGATTTTATACCCATGTTCGACCGAATTACGGCAGACATTGACCGCATCACCGCCTTTCAACCCGACCTGGTGATCATACTGGATTGCAGCGATGAGCGGCGTGGAGGTAAGGTTTTCCAGGCAGCGCTTTCTGGCTCGCCAATAGTGGTCAATATTGACCATCACATCACCAACCTCAAGTTTGCTAACCACAATCTTGTTCGGATCGATGCTGCTTCGACCACTCAGATCATTTACGACTTGTTGCTTGATTGGAGAATAGATCTCTCCCAGGATATAGCCACCAGCCTGTTGACCGGACTCGTAACTGATACCCTCTGCTTTCGTACCTCTAACGTAACCCCGCGAGTGATGCAGGTTGCTTCCGAGCTTATGAGCGCAGGGGTTTCACTTTCATTTATCACCGAACGTACCGTCAACCGCAGGCCAGTTGAGGCAGTTCAATACTGGGCAACTCAATTGGGTACGCTGCAACTGGAAGATCGAATCGTTTGGACCTATGCCACCAAGGATATGCGCCGGCGTTCCCGATTCAAGAGCACCGGTGATGCTAGCTTGGTTACTCTGCTCAACACGGTATGGGAAGCTGATATGGCGGCAAGCTTTGTGGAGACTGGTGACAACCAGGTAGAGGTCAGTCTTCGTGCCAAGCGGGGCTATGATGTGTCTGGAGTGGCGTACGATCTTGGCGGCGGCGGTCATCCAGCGGCGGCAGGATGTACCATTGCTGGACCATTGGACTCTGCCATCCAGCTCGTGCTTGGCAAGCTGCGTGATGCCTGGAGCGATCAAACTGGATAATTGTCATGACCAACGGCATTTTGAACATCAACAAGCCGAAGGGAATGACATCCCATGATGTAGTAAACCGAGTCCGCCGCATTACCTCAATCCGCCGCATTGGTCACGCAGGGACCTTGGATCCTATGGCAACCGGGGTGCTGGTCTTGTGCGTGGGGCGCGCTACCCGTCTGAGCGAATATCTCTCCAAAGCTGATAAAAATTACTGCGCGGTGGTGAAACTCGGCGTCGAGACAGACACCTATGATGCTGAAGGCGAGGTGATCAGCAGCTCCTCCACAGTGATCCAGAGAGAGCAGGTGGAAACGGCGTTGGATCGCTTCCGCGGAACCATTGCTCAAGTACCCCCCATGTACTCGGCAGTTAAACACAAAGGACAGCCGCTTTATCGTCTGGCACGCCGTGGCGTCACCATCAAACGCAAGCCGCGGTCCACTGTGGTTCACCATCTCGAGATCACATCATGGGATCCGCCTTTCTTCGGATTGGAAGTGACTTGTTCATCTGGCACCTACGTCCGCTCACTGGCGCACGATTTGGGTCAGCAATTGCAGGTCGGAGCGCACCTCACCGAACTTGTTCGCGTTAGTAGTGGGCAATTATCGTTGGAGAAGGCAGTCACGCTTGAAGAACTCGTTTCCGGTGATTGGACACGACATCTATTACCCATGGAGATTGCCGTGGCTCATTTGCCCTGTGTCAAGGTGGATGACATCGGCGCCAAACGTATTCGCTGCGGACAACGCATCGAACGGGTTCGTGCTCATCCCAAAGTTGACCTGGTGCGTGCCTGTCTGGAGGATGGCACCTTTATCGGTTTGCTGAAACCATCCGAAGACCGGGAAGAATGGCTGCCGCACAAGGTGCTCGCTTGAAGCTATGTTCCATTTCAACTCTTTGGACGAGGTCCAATCCGCTCAACCCACACGTTTGACCATCGGCGCCTTTGATGGCGTTCATCGAGGTCACCAACGTATTCTAAAGAACCTCTCAAAAGCAGCGCAGAATGACGGCATGCGCGCTGCCGCCCTCACCTTCTTCCCTCTTCCCAAGCGAGTGTTGAAGGAGACTCAACCGCGCTACTATATAACTTCCCCTGACAGACGTGCTGAACTGCTGCTTCAGAATGGCGTCTCCCTGGTGATCACCCATCCCTTTAACAACGAGGTGCGTCAGATTCGTGCCCTTGATTTCGTCAAGCAGCTTACCGAACGACTCGATCTCAAAGAGTTGTGGGTGGGACCCGACTTTGCCTTGGGATACCGGCGGGAAGGTGATGTTCGATTTCTGCGCCGAGTCGGCGCCAAACTTGGTTTTCAGGTTCACATTGTGGATTTCTTTACCGCTGATGGCGAAATTGTTAGTTCATCCCGCATCCGAGCGGCGCTGCGCGCCGGAGATGTTGGTGAAGCACACCGCTATCTTGGCAGGCCTTTCAAGCTTGAGGGCAGTGTGGTCCACGGTGATCACCGTGGGATGACTATGGGCTACCCCACTGCCAATCTCTCCATCTGGGAAGAGCAGATCCTGCCTGAAAATGGAGTATACGTTGCTATCGCCCAAGTTCAGGGCAAGAAATACGGTGCGGCGGTTAATATCGGCACCCGCCCGACGGTGACTGCTGACAGTCCCCTGACTGTGGAAGCGCATTTGATCGATTTCGAGGGGGATATCTATGGGGAGAGTCTGAGCCTGGACTTTTATGCTCGCCTGCGTGACGAGAAACGTTATGCCAGCATAGACCAATTATGCCGCCAACTGCGACTTGATGTGCAGAACGCTCGTGCTGTACTGCGTGCTGAAAGCGGATCGAGTTCGTCAGTTACGCGCTAGTTTTTCAGCGCTTTACCTCTCCCAGAATGAACTTACCGAATGCCTCTGCGGTCCAGGGCAGGGCGGGGCAGAAGATTTCTTCATATATCGCCGTTGCATAGGCTCGAATCTCATCCTGAGCGTGCTGTCCCATGCGCAAGTCCATAAAGTGCATCAGATTGTGCGCGTCCACCTTTGCCACCCAGGTATAGTACAGGGCGAAACCGGGTAGGTATATGCGAGCCAACTCCCGTGCCACTCCGCGCTTTATCGCCGCCTGGTAGAGGGCAAAAGACCGCTCGTAATGCTCCATCAGGGAGGTAGTGAGTTCCGCTCCTTCGCTTGGGGGCAGCTCCCCCTCACTCATCTGCTTGTTCGATTCTGCCTGCACTCGCCAGGCATCAGGTACATAAAAGTCATTGTCTTCGAATTTGGTGTACCGGCCGCTTTGAGCGTTATAGCTCCAGGTCCGGTGTCGTGCCCATTGCCACCAAACCAGAACCGGCGCTCTTACCCGGAACTTGAATTCCACTTGTTCAAACGGAGTTGTGTGCCGGTGGCGCAGTAGGTAGAAAAGCAGCTTTTTGTCTTGATCATCCCCCTTGCTTTCCCCCAGGTAGGATACACGCGCGGCGTTCACAATCGCCAGATCGTCACCCATCAAGTCCTGCAGCTCGATCCAACCCTTGTCGAGCACTGGAACCCGTTTTCCAATCAATGATGTGTTAGTTGGCATGAATCTCTCCTTATCACGCCTTGATTCTAGCACTGCATGCGGTATCCAGCCACAGGTAATCATGAGAGCTGTGATAATGGGGGCACTTTATGTCGGTGTGGTGTGTAGCGCATTGGAACCTCCCGCTGCTCTAGACAGGACTGCGACTTTACTGTCAAAAGCAACGGCACTGCGCCCGGTTGCAGACAATGGGACTCGGTGTTATTTTGACCCCTCTCCCCTCGGGGAGAGGGCAAGCCCAAAGCCGACAGGCGTGGGCTGGGTGAGGGGGAGATGCATTTAGACAATCGGGCACGGGCGCTTAACCCCGTCAAATACAACAGGACTGCGCGAAGCGCCTCTACGAGGATAGAGTGACAGTAGCATCAAACATCCCGCAAGTTTTAGTGTGGTCCGCTAGTCAAGTAATGAACCTACGGCAGAATCCCGCGCTTTGGGCGGCGGTTTCTATTAGATGTTTTTGTACTTTCGGGGTAGGGAAGGAAAGGGTAGTTAGTTAGGAAATCCGCTGCCGTGCCATTACCGCTGCGCCAAGTGTACCTGCATCGTCACCCAGCTTGGCAGTCACAATGCGTGTTTCCGGCCCTGTGTGCTGCAGCATGTATTGCTTGGCGGTAGCAATCAAAGGCTTGAGGAATGCATCCCCAAATGCTTCCACCAGACCTCCCCCATAAACCAGCATCTCTGGGTCAATCATGTTGATTATAGAAGCCGCGTGCAAGCCCAGGTACCATTGAGTGCGGCTGATTATCTCCCGAGTCAGAGGGCATTTACGCTCCCAGGCACGGGCGATGGTTCCGCTGGTGATTCGTTCTGGCATTTCGCCGTCTTCACTCAACTTGTGAGTCCTTCCGGCAGCCACACCCGCTTTGATGGCGCGCACCACCGCGGTGCGGCTCGCCACTGCTTCGATGCATCCCTGCCGTCCGCAGCCGCAATAAGGACCACCTGCCGCTACCACCATGTGACCCAATTCTCCGGCGCCGCTGCGGTGACCGCTATGAAGCTTACCTCCAAGGATGACCCCGCCACCGATGCCGGTACCCACGAATATACCCACCATATCCTGCGTGCCTATTCCAGCGCCAAGAGCGTGCTCGCCCATGGTTCCCACGTTGACATCGTTCTCCAAATAGACCGGCAGATTTAATTCGGAACTCAGGAGATCAGCAACTGGTACATTCTTCCATCCAGGGAGATTGGGGGTATGGTAAATGATCCCCTTGTCTGGATTTAGCGGTCCCGGCATTCCCAGCCCCACAGCCAGGAATTGTTTGGGGGTCATGTCGGCAGAATCGAGGGTCTGCTGGATAGTCTCCGCAATGCGGTGAATTACCCCCTCAGGCCCCAATTCGGCTTTGGTGCGTCTTTTCGAGCGTTCGATAATGGTCCCGTCGTGGCGTGCTAGCGCAACCGCGATCTTGGTTCCACCTACATCAACGCCGATTATCGGTTTCATCTATCTCGAAACTAGCCTATTGAAGTGACAACGAACACCAACTTGCCTGTAGGAGCAGAGATCACCGCTTCCTCACCGGTGCGCTTTCCCAAAAGAGCGGATCCGAGAGGTGATTCGTTCGAGATCTTACCCTCGCTTGGAGCTGCCTCTGGTGCGCCCACGATGGTGTAGGTCTCCGGGTTGCTGTCGTTCTCCTTCACTGTGACCTTACTGCCGATCTGCACCACGTCAGTAGTGGTCACATCCTGGATGATGGTAGCATGCCGGACAATGTTCTCTAGTTGGCGAATATGCCCCTCGTTGAACGCCTGATCTTCTTTCGCAACCTCGTAATCAGCGTTTTCGCTGATGTCGCCCTGTTGAATAGCAAACTGCAAGCGGTCCGCGATCTCATTTCTCTTGACCCCAGTTCGAAGATCCAATTCTTGTTTGACCTTTTCCAGACCTTCTTCGGTCAGGTAATGGGTTCTATCATTCATTGCTATTGTCACCTTAACTCTTTTTTCTTTTAAATAGCCGCGCTACAAATCCTGCAGCCAACGCAAAAGCACCGACAATCGCGGCAATGGTTTTAGTTTCGAAACCGGGCATCACTACTTTGCCGTCGCCATAGCTCTTGAACAGCTTGCCCCACTTGGCTTCCAATGCTGATGTCACTCGTTTTCTGCCCACAACCGGATACCAGTACACATTGTGATAGAGATTGCTGGCAAGATATGACCAGGGCACTAACGGGGAGCGCAGTAGCAAACTTTCAAACGGCTTGAGCGCTCCGTGATAGATCATCTTCTGCCCTTTGCTGGCAAAGGTGTCAGTCTGCACAAAGTGCCACTTTTTTTCTTGCTCAATGTCATAGCCGACCACTTCAATCTCACTTGGATCACCCACGCCCAGTCCTCTTTCGTGCCCCAGGCGGATGAAATCAAGCGACATGGGATCAAAGCCCTGCAGCTTGGCGGAGATGGCGTCTATGGCTACCAGGTCTGCCGATGCCAGGATTATGTCCTTCTCGTGCCAGTGCATTGCCCGGGGACCGGGTCCGTCACCCGCAAAGGTGCCGTCCATGACTGCGAACAAACCGCTGTGGATGTCCTGTTGGATCTGTAGCAGGTCTACCACCGTCTCATGGATCACCCCATGGGTCCAATGTCTGCGGTTGTTGAGCAGACCGCCAAAGGCATTCTTCATGGAGCCGGTGATGGTGGTGAACACATGCGTCTTGACAGTGGGAAGCTGAATGATGTTCTTGTCGTAAAAGACCTTGGGTATATACACCCCGTCGGGATACACCTTGTCGAGCACCAGGAATGGCTCTATGGGTTCGTAACGCACCCATTCGAACTCGGGTTCATAAAGGTGCCAGCTCGGGATTCCGTACTGGTCAGTGATGGTTTTGTGCTTGTTGTTCTTTTCGCCCACATAAGCATCGACCACCACGGTTTCATTGTGAGCCGCTGCCAGTTTTTTATAGTCTGCTTGGCGCAGTTTTCGGATCACTCCCTCCAACTGCCAGGGGGTAGTAGAACAGGCTGGATACCAGGTCTGCCACGAGATATTTATTTTTAGCAAGGTGTCGCGGTCCTTCGGAAGCGCCTGCTCAAAGCCGGCAAGCTCCATCAGGCGCGCGTAATCCTCCAGCACCGTCTCCGGTGTGGTCTTGAGAACTGCGACTTTGCCTTTCCCTGAGAATTCAGCCATCTTTTGCTTTTTAATACCAGACGTCAAAGACCTCGCCAGGCACGCTCCAGCGAGGTCACTATGAAAATAGTATACTCGATTTCCCTCTACTTGTCCATTTGATCAGGTTGTGAGAGGTGGTTCACATGCTAGCATTTGCTGTGAACGCTTGCTCGCGGGCGCGGATATAGATGGGCCCAAAAAGCTCTTCCTGGTAAACATTGATCTCATGCTGTTTGATCAATTCCAGGGTCGCCAGCAGAGTCACTGCGATCTCAAGCCGTGAGGTGGTAGCAGCTAGAAGTTTCCTGAAGGTAACTGTCTGCCGGTTGCTCACCCGATTGCGTATCGTATCCATCTGCCCCGCTATGTTGATCACGCGCTTGGAAACCACTCCGTTCACGCTTGGGGCGGGTGGGGGGAGCGATAATGCTTCTTGCACTGCCGCCAGCAGGTCAATGGTCGAGACATCAGAGAGATCCAACCTGGGGTCAATCCTGGGCGGAGGTGCTAGCCTGACAAAGGTGCGCAAGCCGTCCCCGTGCCGGTCTTTAAGCTGCTGTGCTGCCTGTTTGAATTGCTGGTAAAGTCGCAATTGCTCGAGCAGGTCATCACCATCGTACCCTTCTCCCTCACCTGCCATAGATGGCGGTCGAGGCAGCAGCGAATTAGATTTGATCAGTAGTAATCGCGAGGCAACAACGAGGAAATCCACCAAACTTTCTGGTTGCACCTGTTCCACTGTTGCCAAATATTCCAGGAACTGGTCTGCTACCTGAGCTAGTGAAACCAGGGAGATATCTAGTTCCTCTCGTACGATCAAACTGAGAAGCAGATCGAGAGGTCCGTGGAAAACAGGGATTTCGACGCGATATGATTCGCGGTCAGTCAGCGCCATAGCGATATTATACTGGATGAATGAGGAAGGGGATCTCCATCTCGTCCGGCGATAATCCCCCGTGGTGCCCATAGTAGCG
>JBDLKB010000044.1:0-7797 GCA_039714055.1 Chloroflexota bacterium | reverse complement strand
GGCAACCTCGACTTCATCATCGGCAAAACCCCGGATGACATCCATATTCTCCCAGAAGGTCATGGTGACAAAGTGTGTGATGTCGCCCTCTTCACGCTCCAAAACGTGTACGGTGACATTGCCCCTCACCGAGCGGTAATCGGGAATGGCACGTTCATTCAGGAACTTGCGGTAGGCTGATGCTTTGCGGGTAGGAACGCGCCCGTGCCACATACGCACAATCATGACCTATACACCTTCCTTAATTACGAGTCTTGTTGACTGGGCAAGTCGCCTACGACTGTCCAGTACTCACACTAGCTAACCGCCTTGAACAGGTTGAGATACTCGGTATTCACATGGCGCTGCCGTGATGTGGCTTCTTCCAGAGGGATATCCACGATCTTGCGCCCTCGCAAACCCACCATCACTCCTGTGGTCCCGTTCATAAGCCGGTGAACCGCAGCGTAGCCCAAGCGTGTGGCTAACATGCGGTCAAAAGCGCTGGGTCTTCCCCCTCGCTGAATGTGTCCCAGGATACTTACTCTCACATCGAATCCGGTCTCATGCGCTCGCAGGAACTCGGCGATGCTCTGAACATTGTGCTGCGCTCCTTCAGCGACCACTATCAAAGCATGGTTCTTCCCTTTGACATAGGCGTCCTGCACCACATTAGAGACCTCTTCCAGTTCAAAGGGCGATTCGGGAATGCAGACCATCTCTGCTCCGCCCAAAATTCCACCAACGATCGCCAGATAACCACAGCTTCGCCCCATGACCTCGACCAGAAAAGCGCGTTCATGTGATGCTGCCGTGTCTCGCAGTGAGTCAAGAGCGCGGAGAATAGTGTTCAGCGCGGTGTCAACTCCGATCGACATGTCAGTCTGGGCAATATCGTTGTCAATGCTTCCCGGCGCTCCAACCACAGGAAAGCCCATGTTGTGCAAAGCCAGCGCCCCCCGAAGACTGCCATCGCCGCCGATCACCACCAGCGCGTCGATGTCCTCTTCATTCAACCGCCGCAGACCCAGACGTTGTCCCTTGGTTTCCTTGAACTCGAGGCAGCGCGCTGTCTGCAATATGGTACCGCCGCGTTGGATGATCCCGCTTACATCTCGATGATCCATTTCGTGAATATCACCATCAAGTAATCCCGCATATCCTCGTTGGATTCCCTTGACCTTGATGCCGTTGGTGAGAGCGGTGCGAACTACTGCACGTACACCCGCGTTCATTCCCGGCGAATCGCCGCCGCTTGTCATCAGTCCGATCTGCTTTATAGTCATGTTCACTCCATCAAGGTGCTACTACAACCGAATCGACTGCACTCCCGGGGTCGATCGCACTAGATCTGCCAGGTCCGCACTCCATCCAGTTCGCATATTGGGAAAACTGAATTCCAAACCCAGTCCTTCAACTTCAAAGCGGAAACTATCCCGGCCCTTTCGTTGGCGCATCTCTCGCACCAGCCACTGCATCAATTCCTTCAAGCGTCCCATATTGTCCCGTTTTAGCACCACCGTGACCAATAGCGGTTCTTCATCCGGCTCGCTCATTTCAGGTGTGATCGAATGACCATTGTCGGGATAAGGTATGGCATCGATAACCTCATCCTCTACCCAGTGCGTGTCATCCTCCGGGATTCCAGCAGGTCTGTGGTACACATTGGGATTATCATCAATTTTATCCCCTATGATCTGCGCTTCACCTCGACTCTTGTCCACCATCCCCCGGATCAGCAACACCTTTTCTACCGCAACCAGACTGCGGTATTTTTGCCACGTTCTGGGGAAAAGCACCAAATGGTAGCTGCCCTGCATGTCATCCATACCTACAATAGCCATAGATTGGTTCCGCTTTGTATTCATGGGCCGTACCCAACTCACGATGCCCGCCATGGTTACATGCTTTTTATCCGGTAGTCTTTCCAGCTCATTGGAATGTGTTGTCCCCCGGCTTACAAGGGCATCCAGTGCCCACTGCATGGGATGTTCGGTGACAAAGTAACCCAAGAGTTCCTTCTCATATTGCCGTTTGGCGCGGTTATCCAGATCATCGATTGGTGGCAGTGCGTCCACTAGATGCGCGGATGAGGCAGAAAAGGCATCAGAGTTGAACATGCTCATTTGCGATTTGTGTTCGTGGGTGGTGCTGCTGGCTCGTATCAACGCCTCTACTGATTCGATCTGCTGCATCCGATTGCCACCCAGGTCCGATAGTGCGCCTACCTGGGTGAGACATTCGACCGCCTTTTTACCCACCTTTCGTAGATCAACTCGCATTGCCAGGTCGTCAAGGTCCTTGAACATTTCGCCATCACGTGCTTCCACCAGCGCTTGCGCTGCTCCTTCGCCTACATTCTTGATCGCGCTCAAGCCATAGCGAATGGCGGGTCTGCCGTCAACCGTCTCAATGTGGAACATGATCTCGCTCTGGTTCACCATAGGCGGAAGCACCTGGATTCCCATCCGCCGGCAATCAGCGATATAGAGTGCGAGTTTATCGTGCCTGCCCCGTTCCACTGTCAGCAGTGCGGTCATGTATTCAACTGGATAATGCGCCTTGAGATAAGCAGTCTGACCAGTGATCACCGCATAGTCCGCCGCGTGCGCCCTGTTGAATCCATAGCGAGCAAAGAACTCGATGTCCTTCCACACCGCTTGCGCCGTTTCCTCCGGATAGCCGCGCTCGACCGCTCCATTGATGAACTGCATCCGGTGTTGGTTCATCAATCGCTTTTTCTTTTTGGCTACAGCCTTACGGACCAAGTCCGCATCACCCGGTTCGTAACCCGCCATCTGTACCGCGATCTGGATGATCTGTTCCTGATACACAATGATGCCAAAGGTTTCCGCCAGGATAGGTTCCAGATCCGCATGGTGATAGGCGATCTCTTCCTGTCCATGCATTCGGCGAATATACGCAGGGATGTTCTCCATTGGTCCCGGTCGAAACAACGCTACCACTGCCATTACGTGTTCAAAGCGTGATGGTTTCAGTTCCGACACCATTCGACGCATGCCCGCGCTCTCAACCTGGAATACACCCAGCACATGGCCAGAGGAAAGGAGATCAAATAACTTGTCTGCTGGCTTGTCGGGGTCAGGAGCATCCATACCCACGTCGTAAGGAATATTGTCCAGGTTAAGTTGAATGCCGTGCCGCTCCTCAATGAGCCGGCACGCCTCCCGCATAGTGGTCAAGGTACTCAATCCCAAGAAATCCACCTTGAGCAAGCCGATTGATTCCAGAACTTCCATGGGGAACTGGGTAACCGCACCTAACCCGTTATCGTCATTGCCCTTGGTCGGACGGTGCAGCGCAGTGTACTCGACAATTGGTTTGTCAGAGATGATCACACCCGCAGCATGAGTCGAGGCATGCCGCGCTACTCCTTCCAGCTTGCTGGCGGTGTCCAACAGTTCTTTGACGTAAGGTTTCTGCGCTTCTTCAACCAACCGTTTGGAATGCGCCTCGTGCGCTGGGTCAAGCACATCCTGGATCGACACCGGTTTACCCGGCACCGCCGGTATCATGCTCGATAAGGCGTCGCGTTCGTTCTGGGGGACATCCATTGCCCGGCCCACGTCCTTGATTGCCGCTCTCGCTCCCAGAGTTCCAAAGGTGATTATCTGTGCCACTTTGTCCGAGCCGTATTTCTCTACCGTGTAGGCGATCATCTCGTGACGCCGGTCATCAGGATAATCCAGATCGATATCAGGCATCGACACCCTATCTGGATTCAGGAAACGCTCAAACAAGAGCCCATTTGACATGGGCTCGATGTTGGTGATACCTAACGAATAAGCCACCACTGATCCCGCTCCCGACCCGCGAACGTTCCACCAAATATCCCTTTCGCGCGCCGCTTCACACAGGTCCCACACGATGAGGAAATAAGTGTCAAAACCCATGTCGTGAATGAGCTTTAACTCATAATTGAGGCGCTCCTGCACTTGGTCTGACTCTGCCTCTTGGCCGTACCGCTTCACTGCTCCTATTCCACACAAGTGGCGCAGATACTCCTCCGGGTCTTTGTAACCGGGGGGAATCTCATAATGCGGCAGGTGAACCTTTCCTCGAGGGATGGGAGTTACATCACACATTTCCGCGACTAGCAGAGTGTTGTCCAACGCTTCAGGATGGTCGGGGAATAGCTGCTCCATCTCATCCCTGCTGCGCAGGTAATAGGTCTCACCGTCCATGCGAAAGCGGTCGCGTTCATTTACCAGGCGGTTAGTCTGTATGCAGAGCAGGACATCGTGGATACGCGCATCCTCTTTACGCACGTAATGCACATCATTGGTAGCAACCAACTTAAGATCGTACTCTTTGCTGAAGGAGACTAGCTGCCGGTTAACTTGGTCCAACTCGGGCATATCATGGTGCTGCAGTTCGAGGAAGAATCGTTCCTTGCCAAACAGATCCCGGTACCACTCGACTGCTTTCCGTGCGCCTGCAAGGTTATCTTGTTGTATCAAGCGGGGAATCTCACCCGATAGACAACCAGAGGTGGCAATCAAACCTTCACTGTGTTCTGCCAGATACTCTTTGTCGATGCGGGGCCGGTAGTAGAATCCATTGAGTTGGGCGTCACTCGCCAATTGCAGCAGGTTGTGATAGCCGGTGCGATTCATTGCCAGGAGCAGCATATGGAATCGCTCGCGGTCGATGGGCAGACTCCGGTCGGTCATACGCCGCTTGGCCATGTACGCCTCAATACCGATGATAGGTTGGATCTTGGCAGCTTTGCAGGCGCGGTAGAAATCAATGGTGCCGTGCATGGTGCCGTGGTCAGTCAGCGCTAACGCCGGCATTCCCAGTTCTTTAGCCCTCTGGGTGAGGTCAGGCATGCGGCACAGACCATCAAGAAGAGAGAATTCGCTATGGACGTGAAGGTGTACAAATGACATGTTATTCAATCAAGCGCATGCGGGACAGTTCAACAAAACTACATGCGGTGACGCAGACGCATTATACCATCCACGCGTAAACGCTGAAAGAAACCCGAACCGAGTTTTAAGGTTGAAATCTTGCTACAATCCGCGAATCGCCTTACCCCGACAGGCATCCCAGTATTCGCAATTTCGGGAGTTGCACTTCCAGCTCAGTGGATTGGTGACATAGATACCCGCCTGCATGCTTTGCCAAACATCGCGCACCATATCATGCATCCACCGTATCTCGCCCGGCGAGCGAGTGGTCTCAAACACCTCAGCCCTGGGCTTTTTGGCTTTGGTGAATACGTAATGGCGAAAGCGGTATTCGCTAGGATCTATGACCTCCCCTTTATGTAGCGCATCCAGGTAGATGATGGGTTGGATCTCGTTTGCCGGTTTACCTTTGGACCACATGGCAGAGGATGTCTTGAAATCCCCCGGGATTCCATCTTCTTCGATAAGGTCCACATAGCCGATGATAGGTACAGGCACATCATCTATCCACATGCTAACCCTGGTCTCCAAAGCCGCCTCACCATCTGTGGTTATCTGGGGACGAACCGAATCGATCCTCGCCACCACATCAGGTGAACTCAGGATCCGTTCGCCATCATCTCGATAGAAATCGACACCCTTGTCACCCCACTCCACATCCAGCTTGGGATCGTCCATTTTCTGGAGCCAAGCCTCGTGCCACAATTCCCTCAGGTCTTCACTCTCGCCTTTCACTTTTGCTCGAAGATAGTGCTCTACTGCCTCGTGAAAGACCCCACCGAAAACCAGCGCAGGCGAGGAGGGGGCATCGATCTTGTCGATGTATTTCAATTTCCAGTTATAGCCGCAGTTCAGGTAGGCATATATCGAGGAATAGCTAAGATGTTTAACCGGATAGGCACTTTGCATCTCCCCTCCTGGGTTTTGTTCTACTACAGGCGAAAGGCTATTGCGCATTGTATCGCACTCTGTTCGGTTGTTCAAAGATAAAGTCGGCGATAGCCAAGATTATCTGACTCACCACTCAACAGAAAGAATGGCTACTCGAAACCTATCTGGCGCACGGAACTGCACCTAAACGCAAAAACCTCGCTAGGTTCGATGCTAATGAAGCAGGTCAGGCGTCATTGGCCCGGGAGACACCTGTTCCATGCGCCAGATGCTGCTACTCTTGCCGACTTGATTCCAGTCTATTTTGGAGCAATCAGCCGATCCCACGTTGACTTGGCCTGCATACCGATCAACTCGGCAATGCCCAGCTTGCCACGTGCCTGTCCCAGCTTGATATAAGTCTCAGCCTCGTCTTTGGGTACAAAAGGTTGTTCTGACTCTGGTTTGCGTACAATCGAGATTGACTCAGAGGGGCAGGTACTGACGCACAGCCCACAGCCAATGCATCGTTTCAGATCCAGTGTGGCGGTTCCATTGTCAACGTAAATGGCATCCATCTGGCAGCGGGTTTCGCAAGTTCCGCATCCTGTGCAGTTATCGGGATCCAACGCTGCCATAAAAGGTGTGGACACGACGCTCGCAGGATGCGGATGCAGCTTCATGCGTCTAAATACCATACAGCAGCATCCACAGCACATACACAGAGCGAGGGGATCCTTGCTGTTAGCTGGTTGCAGAACAAGACCAACCTCCTCAGACTGACGAATAATCGTGAGCGCTTCTTCTGTAGTGATGGCACGGGTACGACCGGTGCGAACACCATGGTCAGCAGCATCGCCAAATGCCATGCATGTTTCTTCAAGTTTATCGCAGCCTTCACCTATTAGTTTCCGCTCCTGTCGGCAAATGCAGTTTGCTACTGCGATAGACTCTTGCTTCCGCACAAACTCATAGGCGTTCTCATAAGACATCACCTCAGTTTCAGGATCGATGCTTTCGCCTACAGGAATGGTTCGCAATTGCGGCGCTTTCTGCAACACATCATAATCAAGATATGTTGGCAGATACTCCTCGAAATCTTCAGCCAATTGGCGATCCAAGTTGTTTACCTGACCCTCCCAGAAACCAGCGATATACTGAGCGGCTTGGTACTGCAGTGTCTCACCACCCGCCTGGTAGCTGATTACCTGTCCCTTTTTGTCCATCTGCTCCAATCTCTGGACAACCTCCTCAATAGGTTTTTGGGCACGATGCGCGATCACCCGAGGTTCTTCTGGGATCAGCGTAAGATGGAGCGCCAGCTCAGCCTCCTCTGGAGAAAAAATCCGGCGCAGGATACGCATCTCCACCCCGCTTTCGGAGCGCGGGTAACCCGCTGGCAGGTTATCGACATGCTTGGCGAGCCTTTCGTATACGTCAATTGTCATGATACCCTCCTATCGTTGGCCCCATGATCCAGAACAAACGCCCGACCAGAACGAAGCAGGCACGTGGCATAAAGCCGTATTCAATTGATTATGGTAGAGCCCGTCGCGGCGGCAGGCTCGATCGGGGCTAACGAAAATCCTCAGAGTCGATGGCGACATCGATCTTGTAAGGACCTTCAACTGGAAGCGGGTAGCCCGTGGCGGTAAGGACCTCTTTGACCATCTTCGAGATCGCTTCCTTGCTTCCTGCATCCCACAAGCAGTACATCACACCTTGCTCATCGCTGTACCAGGATTTGAGCCAATACGCATCAGCGTTTAGCTTGCTCTTGAGCAGCTTAAGGGTTGGGACTGCAGGTTCCATGTCGATACCTGATCCCACTGGGTGCACTAGTAAATACTTTGCCATGATATTCCTCCTATCAATATGGCTCTAAACCTTTTCTATTCAGCATGCCAACCAAACCTGGGTTGGCTTCAGTAAGCAGGACACTAGCTCCTTGGTTCCGTGTCAGTGGAAATACGACAGATGCTACATCTGCTTGGACGGGCAACCTTTCCCGTCA
>JBDLKB010000043.1:0-7848 GCA_039714055.1 Chloroflexota bacterium | reverse complement strand
ACTGCTGTCGATGGCAGCTTGTAGCGATGCCGCTCCGGTGCAAGAAAATACACCTGTCGCTGATACACTCACTGATAGTAATGAGATAGCACAAGAATCGATTGATGAGCCAGATTCATATCAGGAGACAGATTCGGAGACCAAAGCCATTGAATCTGATGAATCAGAGAGCGCCCCCGCAGAAGAGCTAGCCGTGGAGATCGCTGAGGTTGCCGAAGACGACACTATCGCCAGCGTTGACGCAGAGACAGTGGATGCACACATAAGCCAGTTCCCCCTTGGGACCTTGAGTCAAGATGAGATCGACGGGCTGCTGTTCATGCGAGAGGAAGAGAAACTGGCGCGCGACGTATACCAGACTCTGTACGAACAATGGGAAATGCGGATTTTTTCAAACATCGCCAGAAGCGAACAGAACCATACAGACGCTGTACTGTCTTTGATAAACCGATATGAGCTCGACGATCCGTCGGCCGATCTCGGGGCAGGCGAATACAGCAATCCCGACTTGCAGGCACTCTATGACCAGTTGGTTGCGCAAGGAAGTCAATCGTTGCTAGACGCATTGCACGTTGGCGCTGCCATTGAGGAAATCGACATCCTTGACCTTGAAGAGTACATTGCCCAAACTGACAAGGAAGATATCCAACTCGTGTACGAAAATCTGATGGCTGGCTCCGAGAACCACTTGCGGGCGTTTGTTTCCGTAATTGAGAAGCGCGGCGACACCTATCAGGCGCAGTACATGAGCGATGAGGCGTTTGATTCTATTATCAGCGCTTCAGTGTCAAGAGGGCAAGGCAGGGGATAGCAATATACAACCAGGTTCGGACTATCGGGTAGGGTGACCCAATTTTCAACTCTAGCATACTGATAACCTAGGTCCCCAAAGTCACCCTCCTTTCATTTTATCAACGCTGCAGCCACAATGTGTGGCTGCAGCTTTTTTTAACCGGACTGCTACTCCGAGACCGGAGTCCCATTTAGAACGAAGCAATTGCCTCCTCAACTGCCTGGCGGATGGGGGTGTAGCGGAAACCCAACTCCCGCTCTGCCTTGCTGCCGTCTAAGATGAATCCCTGCTTCATCAAGGCAACCTGATCGACTGACAGGTCAAGCAGTGGTGGCTTCTTGATCAGGTTGGACAATCCGGTGAGCAACCTGGAATTGAGGACAGTAACCGCATCAGGAAGACTGAGTGGGGGTAGAGGAACGCCCGCAACGTCACAGATCAGATGGTTAAACTCTCCAAAGGTCAGGTTATCACCACTAACAATGTACTTTTCTCCGATGTTGCCCTCCTTCTCCAAAGCCTGGAGAACAGCTTCGCAGACATCGCCGACGTACACAAATGGAAACTTGACGTTGGTGAGGATCTGCGCTGGCATCCGCCTCTTGGCAAAGTTCTTGACATACCTGCCGGCTGCCTTGGGATCGTCTGCTCCAAGTACTGCTGAGGGATAGACCATGACCAGTGGCAACCCCTGTTCCTCGTAGAAGCGCCAGGCGATCAGATCTCCCTTGTACTTGGTCTGGGCGTATTTGCTAGCCCGTTGCTTGCCTACCGGAGTGTCCTCCGTAATGGGCCATTCAGCGTTACCCCACACCGTCCCTGTACTCACATGGACCACCTTAGAGATACCCGTCTCAATAGCGGCCTCCATGATGTTCCGTGTGCCCTCAACGTTGACGTCGGTGTAGATCTGCTCGTCCGGCACCCAGAAAAGAAAGAGATTTGCCAGGTTGGCTACCCAGTCACATCCTACCATCCCTCTCTTGAGAGATTCCTTGTCAGTGATGTCACCTATGGCGATGGTCACACCCAGCTTCTTCAGTGTACTCAGGTCGCTGGTGTTTCTGGCAAAGCAAACCAACTCGTGCTTCGTCTCGGCCAGGTGTGTGACCAGGTGGGTTCCGATGAAACCGGTTGCTCCGGCGACAAAGATCCTCATTTGTTACCTCCTTTTGGCAATGACTGTTACGAGTCAGATATGGAGTCCCGTACCCTTGGCTAGTCTGAAGGAAGTATAGATTCGCCCTTGAACCAGAAATAGCCATATCCCAGAGTAAAGAATAGATATACGGCAACTATTCCCCATCCAAGGAAATTCAATACGCCCGCAAGCACATTCAGCAGTGTGACAACAAAGCCGATTGCGTCATAGATGAATAGATCAAGGATGATCGCTCGGCGTGCAGTAGACTTGCCAGCATCTTTTGCGTACCAGGTCAAAAACATATTTCCCGTTAATGATGCACCATATGCCCTTGCCATAAATAGTCCACCTGCCCCAACCGAAGCTCCGAGAATATTCAACAGCGCTTCGGGAAAAACCAGCAATAGAAAGCCAAACGAAAGGCAGACAATGGCTTTTATTATCATCAATGTTTTGAGTTTCATCGTATTTCTCCTATACATATCTACATAGAACTTTTCGATTGACAACTGTATTCGATATACTCCATCCACCCTCCTTATTACTTGAACTCCTTCAAGTCAATTCCAGGGAATATCTTTTCGTGCCTATCTCTTTGGTAGGCCAATTCCAGGGTCATTGCCAAAAAGGTGTAACCAATCAGATGTAGTGTCAGAACAAAAGCCAAGTAGATACCAAGTGCCCGTTTGATGGTTTGTTTCATTCCGGTCAACCTCCCTCAAGTATGAATATCCGACACTGCCTGTATAATATGGAAGATGCGTTAACGAAGCGTTAATGGGTCGCAAGACCATTGCGCTGACAAAGGTGGAACAGGGGAAAGCGAATGCTAGAGATCAGAACTCTGGGCGATCTCACTATAGTCAAGGACGGTGAAAACCTGCAGGATGTAGGTTCAGCCAAAGCCAAGGCGATCCTAGCGTATGTTGCACTTGAGGGCGGGACCCATAGCCGCCGAGATCTTGCCGCTATATTCTGGCCTGAGAGCTCTGAAAGTCACGCAAACACCAGTCTAAGGGTGGCTCTTTCAGACTTACGCAAGATCGCAGGTGAGTATGTGAGAATCTCAAACAAGACCGTGGCGATCAATCCTGATGCCCAGGTATCCACCGATGTTCTTGAACTGGAAGAGCTTCTCGAGCAAGACAACGTGTCTTCAGCCATAGACCTCTATCAAGGCGAACTGCTTAAGGGAATCGAGATCCACGATAGCAATGAGTTTGAAGAGTGGCGCCGCTGGGAAAACGAAAGGATAAGACTATCGTTAGAAGACGCTATTCAGGCAGCAACACTCGACGAGTTCCAGCTAGGACACTACAAAAATGGGCAGACCTTGGCACATGCCTTACTCAGACTCGACCCCTTCAATGAAACAGCTTTCCAGCAATTGATGGTTGCTCTAGCCCTGGACAACAAGCGCCCAGCCGCCATCAGGCAGTATCATCAATGTCGTGACTTGTTGCAAGATGACCTGTATCTAGATCCGTCAGAAGAGACTATAAGACTGTATCGCCTAGTGGTTGAGGACGATCTAGACGCCTTGTCTAGGCTATTCAAAACAAAGAATAATCTTCCTCCCCCGCATACCAGTTTCGTCGGAAGAGTTAAAGAGACTGAAGTTGTCACTGAATCACTAAGAAACCCGAGTCGACGTTTGATCACACTTGCGGGGCTTGGTGGTGTGGGAAAAACCCGCCTGGCTCTGGAAATTGCTAGAAAGGTGTTGGGGTCATTCCCTGATGGCGTGTACTTTGTCCCGCTTGAGAGCATATCATCAGCGGAGTTCATATTCCCTGCAATAATTGATGCCCTCGAATTTAATTATGACCAAATCACCTATCAATTGGATTCCAAGGATCGGCTTCTCGACCTATTAGGTGACAAGTCTATCCTGCTTGTGCTGGATGGTTTCGAGCATCTGGTCGATAGAGCCGGCCTGCTCGCAGAGACACTTCAAAGGACAAGTTCTGTTCAACTACTGGTAACCTCGCGCCAGAGATTGAATCTGAGTAGTGAATGGGTCTACCAGGTAAAGGGTCTGCCCATACCTTCCCCTGACCATGGCAGTACATCGATGGAAACTGGCAGCGCGTTAAGCCTGTTCGTAGAAAGATCGAGGCAGGTCGATGCTGGCTTTGCTCTCTCTGAGCAGAACTGCAAATCAGCAATGCGAATATGCCAGTTGGTAGAGGGTTTCCCACTTGGCATCGAGCTAGCTGCCGCTACAACCTCGACCCTCGAATGCAGTGAAATAGCTAAAGAGATCGAAAAAGATCTAGGCTTTTTATCATCTCCAATGTCTGATGTTAAGGAGAGGCACCGCAGTTTGGTGGCTACATTCCAACACTCCTGGAATAGATTGGACCACAGCCTGCAAAGAGCATTAATGAAGCTGTCCGTCTTCCGCGGCGGCTTTGACAGCAGAGCCGCAAGAAAGGTAACCGGTGTCAGTGTGGCTCAGTTGTCATTGCTTGTTGACAGGTCGCTGCTGCACAAACGGGCATCCAGCCGTTTGGGAATGCACAGAATGATTCGCCAGTTGCTGGATGAAGAATTACGCCAGTCGCCTTCAGACTGGAACATGGTGCATGAGTCGCATTGCCGCTATTACACCGATTTTCTCACCGATCGTGGCAGCGACCTGAGAGGACCTAGGATGGTCACAGTAAGAGATCAGGTGAGGAAGGAAAAGGAGAACATTCGAGTAGCAGTACATTGGGCAAGCCTCAAGTGGGATGTAGAGTCTACCTCCGAGATATTGGCAGATTTCCTGTCATTCTACGCGGTGCATGTATGGCATGAGGGCACAGTAGCCTTTGATAAGATCGCACGGTCAGTCCAAAAAGAAACTGGAGCTGTTGACAACCCAGTGTACTTGAAATGCCGCGCCTTTCAGGCATTTTTCTACAGCAATCTAGGAATGTTCGCAGAGAGCGAGGAGATATCCCGGGAGTGTCTCGAGCCACTCCAAAAACAGGGGATGCATCTTGAATTATCGGTCTGCTTGCACAACCTTGGGTGCAATGCCTCTTTTGAAGGCAAGTTCGATCGCTCTGTCAAGCTGCTGGAAGAGGCGATCATACTGGGTAGATCGCATCGGTTTGTGCTATTCCCTACGTTTTATCTCTGGTTAGGATATGCCTACTTTTTGGTGGGAAAGTACCAAGATGGAATGCACGCCTTAAAGACATGTTACGATCTGTTCCATAAAGAGGGAGACATCTGGGGAACTGCATTCGCATTGAGCAAGATGGGATTAGCCTCAGATTATATGGAACAATACTCAGAAGCCATTGAATACCATCAGCAAGCTATGAGGATGTTCATAGCAACCGGCAATATTGGCGGGCAGGCATATTCGCACCACCGAATGAGTATCGGGGCATATCTTCTGGGGGACTATGAAGCTGCATATCAATTAGCCGATGATGCTTTGCAGCAATTCCGTGAGATTGGACATCGATGGGGTACATGTGCATGTCTTTGTAATCTCGGATTCGCAGAGTTGGGAACTGATAAACCTGACGTGGCTCTGGAGTTGTTTGTGGATGCCTTGAGGAGAGCTAGCGAGTACAATTTGCCGCTTCAAACCCTCTATGCTCTTGCGGGAATCGCCAGTGTATCGTTGGCGAAGGGAGATGAAGCTGCTGCCTTGGATATGTTCGATTATGTGCAGCTTCACCCGAAAACAGCCGATATCTACCTCGAAATTGCTAAACGTTGTTTCGCAGATTATAAAGATCGCTTTACTGACAAAAAGATGACAGAAGATGAAATTGTCCCTCTCGACAAGATGGTCGTGAGAGAACTGAAAAAGTATCCGTAGATTGCCTATGACAAACCCAAGGTTACCCTTATTCCCAGTCACAACTGAGATCAAACCAACTACCATCGGGGAGCAACTTACCATTGCTGGGTGTACCATGACGGAACTGGCAGATCAGTTCGGAACACCACTCTACATCTATGATGCTGCTACTTTGGATGCTGCGGTTTTGTCTTATCAACAGAGCTTGGCTGATTTTTATCCCGGAGAGTCAGGAATCACCTACGCCGGGAAAGCATTCCTGAGCGTGGCAATGGCTCAATGGACTCAGCGTCAAAACCTTTGGGTAGATTGCACTGGCTTGGGGGAACTGCGCATCGCAGCTGCCGCTGGTGTCCCAAGAAAGCACACACTCCTTCATGGAGTCAACAAGAGTTACCAGGTTCTTTCCACTGGAATAGCTCAAGCGGGAACGATTGTTGTTGACAACCTGACAGAGTTAAACCGGCTAGTTGAACTCTGCTCTCAGGTCGAGGCTCCATGTTCAAGCCTATGGCTGCGTTTCCGCCCAGGGGAAGCGGTAGAGACTCACACATACATCACTACCGGACAGAAAGACAGTAAATTCGGCATGAGTGAGGTTGAGATCATGCAGGCTGCCCACATATGCCGTATGAATCGATTGCCTTTCAGCGGGCTGCATTTCCATCTAGGATCCCAGTTCAGCGAACCAGGTCCGATCGAGCACGCTCTGGAAAAGACGCTCGATCTAGCCGAGGAGCTTGGCCTGGAGTCAGACTGGACGCTTTGCATTGGCGGAGGGTGGGGAGTTTCCTATCATGAAGATGAATTGCCGCACCCGTCGATAGCCGATTTTGTGCAGTATGCGGCGGAGACTGTGGAGGATGGCTGCACCCAAAGAGGAATTCCACTTCCACGCCTGCACCTGGAACCAGGGAGAAGTTTGGTCGCCCGGGCTGGAGTTGCCCTTTATAGGGTGGGCACAGTCAAGCGCACGCCCACCCGAAGATGGATACTTGTCGATGGGGGCCTGGCGGATAACCCTCGCTTTGCGCTTTACCAAGCACGATACTCGGCTCTTCCGGTGGTCGATCCGACACGTCCCAATGTGGACGCTGCCTGGATAGCCGGACCTTTCTGCGAAAGTGGGGATGTACTCATAGAACAGCTACCCTTCCCTGAAGTTCAGCCCGATGAACTCATAGCCGTCCCCGCCAGCGGCGCGTACCAGCTCAGTATGGCAAACAACTATAACGGCGCTACTCGCCCCGCAGCTATATGGCTGGAAGATGGAAAAGCCAGCCTGATTCGGGCGCGTGAAACTCCGGACGATCTGATCCGCAAGGATAAATCCCTGATTGACAACATCTTTCCGTTGGTCGAATTCCATAAATATCATGGACTGGGGAATGACTATATCGTAGTCAGCGAATCCGATTTACCCCAACCACTTGATCCCGAGCAAGTCCAGCGGATATGCGACCGTCATTACGGCATCGGCGCTGATGGCATTGTCATTGACTGCTCGAAACCATCTATGGGGAATTTCGCCGTCCAATTCTACAACCCTGATGGGAGCCAATTCGATATCAGCGGGAACGGTCTGCGCATATTTTCCCGCTATCTCTGGGGCAAAGGGCAGGTTCATTCAGAGTCATTTACCATCCAAACACCGGCCGGCGAGGTTGAAGCCAAGGTTGAAGCAAGCGGTACGCGTGTCAACGTGATGATGGGGAAGGCCAGTTTCGACAGTCATTCAATCCCGGTTGAAGGACCGCATCGGGAAGTCATAAACGAAACCATCCAGGTTGATGGTCAGGAATTGAACTTTTGCGCTGTCACCCTGGGCAATCCCCACTGTGTCATATTGCGGAATGAGATCTCTTCCGAATATACCAAAAGGTGGGGACCACAAATTGAGATCGACCCTCGTTTCCCCAACCGCACCAATGTCCAGTTCATAAAAGTGCTGGACCGGGCGAACATCCAGATCGAGATTTGGGAACGAGGCGTAGGATATACACTGGCTTCAGGAAGCAGCAGCTGCGCCGCCGCAACGGTTGCTCACCGGCTAGGGTTGTGCGATTCAGAGATCAGCGTACACATGCCTGGGGGAGAGATCGA
>JBDLKB010000042.1:0-7855 GCA_039714055.1 Chloroflexota bacterium | reverse complement strand
ATCACACTCGCCAGCCTAGGGCTGGGTATGTATGCAGAGGAAGCGATTGCTGGATGGCTAATTGGTCCTGCTGAGCACATATTTCATTTGACCGAGAGTGCGGCTCACGGGGTTGCTGCCGCGGTGGCTCTGGGCATTTTGACCTTTTTGCACGTAGTAATAGGCGAGATGGTGCCCAAATCCCTGGCGCTTTCTCAACCTGAGAAAACCGTCTTTGGCATCTTTAGACCCATGCGATGGAGCCAATTGGTATTTGGTCCTGCGGTCAAGATCTTGAACGGAATGGGGTCACTTATCCTGCGCTTAATGGGGGTGCCAATTGTAGAAGGACATGCCCGAGTTCATTCACCAGATGAATTGCGCATGATAATTCAAGACAGCTTCAAGAACGGTCAATTGGATGAGTCGGAAAGGCTGATGTTAGGTCGTGCCTTTGACTTTTCGGAACTGCGAGCGCATCAAGTTATGATGCACCGAACACGTATCGAGGGATATCCAGTTGACATAAGTGAAGATGCGCTGCTGTCTGCTGTGAGTGAGTCTCGATTCAGTCGCTTCCCAATCTATGAGAACAATCTAGATCACATAATTGGTATTTTGCACCTCAAGGACCTGATACGACAGCAAATACATAGTCCTGGAGAATTCCAATTGCGTGACATGCTTAGACGCGCCCCGGTGGTGCCTGAAGCTGCACGAGTAACTGACATTCTAGCGTCACTCAAACGATTGCGTATGCACATGGCTCTGGTACTCGATGAATACGGTGGTACCGCTGGTATTGTCACTCTTGAGGATTTGGTAGAAGAGGTGGTGGGCGAGGTACAGGATGAATTCGACCAAGAAGTGCCTTTGGTTCGTCGTACGGGCGACCAGCAATTCATGGTCAGGGGCGACCTCCCTCTGGATGAACTTGGTTTGATTGCGCCAATTGGCAAAGAGCTTCCAGATGTAAATTCAATTGGCGGACTGATAGTGCACCAACTTGATCGAATGCCTCAGATTGGGGATACGGTAGAGTTCTCAGGTGTCACTATGCAGGTCGTCACTGTAGTTGAGCGTTCAGTGCGACTGGTTCGGTTAACGGTCCCGGCAATCGGTAACTCCGAGACGGGAGAAGACGAAACGCTTGTAGACCTCTCGAGCTAGATGTGGTGTCTAGCTAAAATCCCCTGAAGCCTTTTGTATAAAGGCTTTAACTGACGGTACATGCTTCGGTAGATCAACTGATACAACTCCTCATATACCGCACTTGCCTGGGCTTGTGGTTCGAAGGTGTCGCGCAGGTGTGACATTTCACCAACCGCAGTCTCATAATCGGAGAAATACCCCAGTCCAACTGCTGCATTGATCGCTGCCCCCAAACCCGAAGCCTCATAAGTATGGGGCCGGCTAGCGGGGAGATTAAAGACATCTGCTGTAAGCTGCATCGCCGCTTCACTCTGTGATCCGCCTCCAGCTACCCTTATTTCTTTAACTTTAACCTTGCTTCGTTTCTCTGTTCGTTCCTTTCCTTCACGCAGAGCGAACGCTAGTCCTTCGAGGATTGCACGGTAGATGTGTGCCCGAGTGTGTTGGTCCGAAAACCCAATCACTGACCCCCTGGCTTCTGGTCCAGGCACGCGGAGACCAGGGCTCCAGTAGGGTTGAAGCACCAGTCCGTCCGAACCTGGAGCCACCTGATTGACGAGGTCATCGAACAACGACTCGGGTGCTATTCCTTGCTCTTCGGCAAGCAGCATCTCTCGGAGACCAAACTCGTGTTTGAACCAATTAACCATCCAATAACCGCGATAGATCTGTACCTCCAAGCTGTAGGCACCGGTCATGGCTGCTGGATAGGGGGGAATCAGTGGAATGACCTCTATGTATTTGGCGTGAGTGGTGTTAAAGGTCGCAGTAGTGCCATAACTAAGGCAGCCAATGTCAGGAGAAGCTCCACCTGCTCCCAACACCTCGGTCGCTTTGTCAGCCGCTGATGCGATTAGGGGAAGCCCCTCAGGAATGCCGGTCTCGTCCGCTGCGTCAGCAGATATGGTGCCCAATGTCGTACCTGGCGGCACCAAATCAACCAGCTTGTCTTCATCCATCGGAATTGCACGCCACTTCCAGTCCCAGGACTTTGCCCAGGTCATTGCCTTGTAGTCGAACGGCATGTATCCGACCTGACAAGCAGTGGAATCAATGAATTTACTAATGAGCTTGAAGGTGAGATATCCGGAGAGATACAAGTAACGGAAAGTGCTATCCCAAAGCTTGGGTTGATGCGTCGCGATCCAATTGGCTTCAGCTTCAGATTGAAGATATGCTACAGTGTCGCTCATCCCTGCCACAGCAAACAACGCCCCCCAGACACCTGACACTGGGGACAGATTCTCCGTGCGACGTTGGTCAAGCCACACAATTGCCGGACGAAGTGGTTCACCATTCTGGTCTACGTTGACCACAGTGGCTCTCTGGGTAGTCAATGCTGCTCCAACTAGACTATCCTTGACTTTCGGATATGCTGCCCACAGCTTCTGACAAGCTTGGCACAGCGCGTTCCAAAATACCTCGGGATTCTGTTCCGCCCAGCCTGGCTGTTTTGAGAAATATGGCTCAATGTGAACCTGGCTCTTTGCAATCAAAGTGCCACGGAGATCAAAGGCAAGGGCACGAACACTCTGTGTTCCGCAATCGATAGCTAAAAGTACTTCCGTTCGGGGCTGGTTTCCATTCATATTCTATTAGTGATTCTCGTTTGGCTTGTCTCGATTCAGAAAGAAGAACACCGTAAGAACCAGTGCAATAGCAGTCAAGCCAGCAGCGACAATGCGGCTTTTCATGCGAGCTCGATCTCTCCGGCGCATTCGACGCATCCTCATGGCTTCCTGAAGGTCGTCATGCCAGTCCGGTACGTTTTCAGGTTCAGGTGAAGCGTAACACCGCGCCCATAGGTCGAGATACGTCTCTTCTTCCTCCATCCATTTTTCATCACTCCAACCCAATTCGGATTGGACCAACTCTCTGATATAGGGAAGCAATGCTATACCACCATGCGGGAGAAGCAACCCAATTCTCACTCGACGCAAGAGCAGGTCGTCAAGGTGGACTACTCCTTCCCTGCGTGCGGCGTGAACTAGCTCCACCCACAGGGTGTTTGTGCCAGGAATAGGATCAAAGAGACTGGGGTCATCTGAGGTGATGACATCAGTTGCATGGGTTCCGTATCTCCCCACCAGGCGCTGACGGACGTTTTGCTCCAATTCAAACTGCTGAAACTCGGTTGGATCGCTAGCATCGAGCACGGGCTGTTTTGGTTCGATTTGTGGAAGGTCAGGCATGACTTTGCGGGCGTGTTTTAGTGTTTCATGCGCAATCAGCCTAAAAGTTGTTAGTTTTCCACCGGTCACGGTGATCATTCCTGAATCCTGCCAGATAACGTGATCTCGCGACTCGTCGGAAGGCTTGGCTTTCCCAGTATCGATCACTGGTCGGACACCAGCAAAGGTGGATAAGATGTCCGTGAGCTCAAGTTCAAGTGATGGAAAACGGTACTGCACCGCTGCCATTAGGTACGAAACCTCTTCTGGTGAAATGCACGGCTCCTGATCTAGATCAATTCGGTGATCGACATCAGTAGTACCGACGAGAGATATGCCTTCCCAGGGGAAAACGAATACCGGTCGTCTATCGATAGGATGTAGGAAGCTGATTGCCTGGGCAACCGGCAGACGGTTTCCCGGAAAAATCAAGTGCGAACCGCGGAGAGGTCTCAATTCAGCGGCTAGTCCAAGAGGCTCGCGCGTTTTATCTGCCCACGCTCCTGTGGCATTTATTACCAATCGTGCTGTTACTGACTGTGATTCGCCATTGACTTGGTCGGTGAGGGTAGCTCCAACCACGTGACCTGCTTCGTCACGCAGCAAGGAATCAACACGCGTGTAGTTGATTGCTTCCCCTCCATCGTCCAACGCCTCCTGCAGCAAGCGAAGCACGAGCCGAGCATCGTCAGTCTGGGCGTCACCGTAGCGAAAACCTCCTTGTAGTCCTTGTGAGGAGATGTGAGGAGCAATCTGCTGGAAATCGAGGGCATCATAGTGGCGGTGAGACCAATGCAGCGCCAGAAGGTCGTACACTGATAAACCAGCAGAGAACATCCATCGACCTGGAGAATCACCTTCGTAGTTAGCTAGCAGCCAGCCGAGTGGATCAATCAAACCTGGAGCTTCGCCTAGCAGTCGTTCACGTTCACGTACCGAGGCACGAGTAAGTCCAACCTGAAGATGCTGCAGGTAGCGAAGTCCACCATGCACTAGCTTGGATGAACGACTCGATGTTCCCCAGGCGAAATCACGTTGTTCAACCAGCAATGCGTCTAGACCAACTCTCGCTGATTCGCGAAGAATTCCAACGCCGGTGATCCCCCCACCGATTATCAGCAGATCACGTTCTCGGTCGAGTGACGACCACAGCTTCTGGCGATGATCTGATTCAAACACAGATCAGTTCTCGGTCGTTACTAGTTTCCCGGGATTCATTATTCCACGCGGATCGAACAATTTGGCTGCAGCGTGGATAGCTGAAACCCCCAATTCTCCCTTTTCTGCCAACAGATAAGGAGCATGGTCGACTCCGATCCCATGTTGATGAGAGATAGTAGCATTGGATGCTGAAATAGATTCACTTGCAGCGGTCTTTATGCGCCTCCACAGATTCAATGTTTCATCTGGGTCTGGTTTAGCCCGGAAAAGGATCGAGGTATAGATGCTGGCACCGTCTTGATAGACATGTGAGACATGGGTGAACACATGTACCCGCTCACCGGTAGGTCTGACGCTGTCATGGATGGCAGTCTCGATAGCTGGAATCAACTGGGTTAACTTGCGCCAACTTGTAGCTGTCTCCAATGTATCTATGACATAGCCAAGTTCCCATAGATGGTTTCGCAGATATGGGGTAGTAAAGCGGGTCTTGTACCATTGGTCGCCTATGTACTTGCCGGTTATCATACCACCGTGTTTTCTCGCAAGACGCCAGATCGAGCTGTTACTCTGTCGCGTTTGTTTGTCGGTTCCAGCTACTCCGGTTATGAGCATGCACTTGCCTTCGCTGATACCGAATAGATTCAATGCCTTTCCCAATAATGCGACCAACAAGTCCATGCCTGCCAATGCAAGGGTGGTCATTGTCTCATCACTGGAGCTCAACCTAAGCATTGATGCGGGTATCCTTTCCTGAACCATTTCCTTGACCGCAGACACTCCAGAAGCAAAGTCAGGGAAGAAGTAAGCACGGTAGGATTCGGACTGGGGGATTCGACTGATCCTCATTGTCGCCTTGGTGATGATTCCCATCCTACCTTCAGACCCCAAGACCAATTCTCGCAGGTCAGGACCTGCAGCAGATGCAGGAGAATGCTTGATGGTCAGGGGGCCTATGGGGCTGATCATATTGCAGCCAGCGAAAAGACGTTCGATTTTGCCATAGCGACAAGATTGCTGTCCCGTTGATCTGGTGGCGATCCATCCTCCAAGGGTAGATAGCTCAAAAGATTGAGGAAGATGGCCCAAGGTGAATCCACGGGTTTGCAGATGTATTTCAAGTTCTGGCCCAGAGATTCCGGCGCCAAAGCTGGCTAGGTGACTTACCTCGTCGATATCTAACAGTTGATTGAGCTTGCTGAGGTTAACTGTCACCGTTGGTTGATCGGATATCACATTGATATGACCTACGACACTGGTGCCACCGCCATATGGGATCAGAACCACCTGATTATCGAGAGCCCACCGCAGTATCTCCGACACTTGATTCTCTGAGGTGGGAAAGACAACGCCGTCCGGTACGCGTCCAATACGACCTGAACGTAGAGCGACCCAATCGGGCACGCTTTGCCCCCTAGCGTGCCGCACTCGTGTTTCACGATCGTCTGTGATCATGGGATGGTGAGCAAGTCGAGAATCTGGTATGTGGTGAATCACCGATTCAAGCGTGACATCACCAGTGGGACTGGATTCACCTACCCATTGCGCCAATCTGGAATATGCGCTGCGGGGAATTTGATGGGTTACTGCTGACTCACCCCATCCGTTCCATCGTCTCATTGTCACATTCTCCTTATTCAGCGATGCAATCGACTAATAATGTGGATGAACAATCCGGCAATTATGCGTCTTGATGAATTATATGTAGCAGTTCTGGGTAGTTTATACTGATTGGATCGCTGTGCTGGAGAACTGCCGATCTCTGTTGGAAACAGTATATGGTCGAGAGGGTGGATAGTCAACCGATTTTCGAGAGGACTAGAGTACTATAGGATGACGTATGTTAACTTGGTTTGTTCGCGATCAGGACGTTCAATGACCCCCGAGATACGATCTTATCATCGTGATTGAGAACCTTGACGTCCAACTCCACTGCACCTCCACCAAGGCGTGGGAAGGGTCGGAGAGAAGTCACCTCCATCTCAGTATGAATGGTATCACCAATGAACGTTGGAGCAGAGAATTTGCAGTCAAGGTTTCGAAGTGCAATCGCTGTTCCTTCAATGAAACCAGTGCGGACTGCGAGTCCAATCGCGATCGACAGCACCAACATGCCGTGAGCCACTCGTTGACCATAGAATGAGTTGCTGGCGAATTCAGCATCTGTATGAATCTGATCATAGTCTCCCGACAGGGCAGCGTACTGCACTATATCTGTCTCGGTGATGGTTCTGCCAACGCTGATAACCTTGTCGCCTACAGAAAACTCCTCAAAGTATCTGCCGGTTTTTATTGTGTTGCTCATTAGTACTCCTCCATTACTGGATCAAAGATAACTGTAAAGTAAGATAGCTACGTTGCGGGTGCATCTGGCGCAGCCAAGTTGATTCGTAGCGGGGCGGCAAATTGGATGTTCGCTTGCTGAAAGTCCTCTACCAATCTCTTCTGCAACAAAGCCTGGATCTCGAGTAAATCGCTTGGAATTGCGTAAGCGATGATCTGAATAGAGACCACGCCATCCTGGACGTTGTCGACTCGAATGGTGGGCTGCGGTTCAGCCAACAATCTAGATTCCGCATCCAAAGTCCCTTGTATTAGTTCAAATACCCGGTCGAGGTTGGCTGTTCCCAGTACTTGCAGCGAGAACAATACACGACGATTAATACTCTTGGTGTAGTTGGTGGTTGGCTCTACTACCATGATGCTGTTGGGGATTATCACCTGCGGACCATCGGACGTGACCAGATGTGTTGTGCGCAGCGAGATCTGCTCAACTGCACCGGTAAATCCTTTGATCTGAATCACGTCACCGACTACAAAGGGACGGTCAAGCAATAGAAATATGCCGGCGATAATGTTAGCAGCAATGTCTTTAACTGCTAGACCAAGGACTAAACTGGCAATACCAGCGGCTGTCAACATCGAGTATAGAAGCGACACGAGATCAAGAATTGCCAGGCTGGCGATTATTCCGATCACTATGATGGCAACGTCAACCATGCGGTCGATAGTATCGATATCGCGCGGATCAATGTCGATCTCTTCAATTCTCTCATCGAGTGATTGGATCCATCGACTCAAGTAACGCACTAGAACCCATACCACTACCCAAACCGCTACGAGCGCAAGCAATTTGGGTCCCACAACTCCAACCAGGAACCATGAACCTAGTTGAAGGATGATGAGTGTGAGCGTAATCCCAATGGCGATCAGGATGATGTTGACCACTAGAGCCAGAGAATTACGATCTTGCGGGGAGAGCCGTTCGGATTTATCTCGGGCGGGTGTCTCTAGCCATTTGATGATAAATCGCCGAACCAGCCATATTGTCCCCCATACTGCAATAAGCGAAAAACCGCGCGTCAAAATCATTGTCCAATCAAGTTCTTTGT
>JBDLKB010000041.1:0-7898 GCA_039714055.1 Chloroflexota bacterium | reverse complement strand
GCCGGTGACCACCGCCAGTTCCCCGAAACGCTGCCGCAAACGGCGCAGTACCTCACTCAACCGCAAACGTTTCTCTTCCAGAGGTGAATTCCACAGTGCCAATTGCCCTGCGCCAAGGTAGGAGGGACGAAGAGGGAAGGTGGCAAGGGTGATGGTGGTGACAGAGGGAACCTCAACTGCGTCCACCAGGCGCGACAGCAATTCCTGAGCCAACCGCGCCAGTTTGTCTTCTTGGAAAGAAGGAGGTTTAACCGTCATACCTTGTTTGTGAGAGGTGCCGTTGGGTTCTTGCAGCGTCAGTCGTATGCCTTGAGCCTGATAGCCTCTGCGCGAGAGATTGTGCCCCATCTCTTTTGCCATCTGCTGCAGGTGATGCTGGATTGGCTCTTGGCTTTGCAGCGGCTCCTCGAAAACGCGCCTTTGCTCCAGGATCAAGGGTGAGGCGTCGGGCTGAAGCGGGCGGGGATCGATTCCCGCTGCGAGGTCATGCAGGAAGCCTATATCGGCTCCGAATTGTTGGATTATGGAGGGGCGGGGAAGCCGGGCAAACTGGCCCATGGTGTGGATTCCCAACAGTTGCAGACGGCGAAGGGTCTCCCGGCCAAGTTCGAGTGCGGGAAGCAGGAGGGGGGCAAGAAAGGCGCGTTCGTCTCCAGCGGGAACCACGCACCAGCCGCCGGACCGTGCCGCGCGTGCCGCTTGCAGGGCAGTGAGCTTGTTGGCGCCGATGCCTGTTTGCAGCACGAGATTGGTCAGCGCTTGGCTTTGATCCAGTAAACGCTGCGCCAGGTTGGTCTCTGGACCCAGCAGACGCTCCAGACCTGTGATCTCGGCATAGAGGATGCCCAGTTGATCGGTTTCCACCAGGGGGCAGGTCTGCTTTGCCGCGGTGATTAGCAGATCGTGAACCTCGCGGTATGTTTCATCTCGCGCGGGAAGAAATGTGGCGTTGGGGCAGAGTGTTTCCGCCTGAGCCAAGGGCATGTTGGGCAGCACTCCTGCTTCCGCAGCTCGTAGACAGCAATCGAGCACCACACCCGGGTCCCAGGGTTTGCCCCCGATCACCAACGGCTGCTCTGCCAGAGTGGGATTGTCAGCTATTTCCACCTGCACCGGCAGGTGGGGAAGAAAAAGACATGCAAGTCGCATTTGTATACCGAACGTTTGTTCTAAGTATACACCTTGCTACCTTGCCTGTCAAGAAATGGTAGCGAGGTAGTTGCAAACAGCTTGCGCCCTCTCTTATTGAGGCGCAGTCCCGCAGTAGCGGGAAGAGAGTGGGGCGGAGTGCAGGTTTTCTGCGTGAGGTTCGTGAACGTCAGCTACATCAAGTACTCTACGTACCATAACCTACTTGACTGGAACGTAGATGTAAAACCCCGAGTCCGCTATTCTTGGGTCAAATTCCTTGTCATACAGCTCGAACATCACCTCGCTGGTCTGGAAGCCTGACTGGGGCAGCCAGGTGCCGTAGATGTGCTCATAAACTTGATGCATGCCGGGCAGGGTGGTCTTGAATACGGCATACTTTTGCTCAGGGATATCCCACGCTTCCAGCCCTTCTGCCAACTCACCCGGTTGGCTCACTTTGCATCCTGCCAGGTAATTGAAGGCTCCGCTTTCGTCCGGTGCATCGCAGATACCATAAGCAGTATGCGGATCGACCACGTTCTCCATGTTGCACATCTGAGGTCCCAACTTTTGCCACAGTGCTGGAATCTCCCCCTGCTCGTTCTTGGTCTTGATCTTGAGACCAACCACAGTAAACGCAGGCTTGGTTACAAAGGTGGGTTCCATGCTTCCTCCTCACTGGCGCCATATAATATAGAACAATTGTACTATATTATTAACGGATGTCAAGTAAACCTTTGATTCCCTAGCTCTGCAAATCCCACTGTCGCCAAAGAATGAGGTGAATCCATTGCCCAACCAAAGATGACAAGCATCATGAATATGCCTTCAACTTGTATTGGTACAGTTGAAAATTGACCCTTTTCTGTTCTAATTACGGGTACAATACAGGCGGTAAAGGAGTCTTCCCGTGGCACATATCAAACGTAAAAAAGGTGTTATTGGCATATTGACCGGTGGAGGTGACGTCCCCGGTTTGAATCCCGCCATTAGGGCGGTGACCATCCGCGCGCTGCGCGAAGGTTATCAGGTGATTGGCATTCGCCGTGGATGGGCGGGCTTACTCGGTATGACAAGAGACAACAAGGCAGACAACACACTATGCTGCCAGCCGTTATCCGAAGAGATCGTCAACCGGGCAGGACGCACCGGCGGCACCTTCCTTCACACTTCTCGAACTCGCCCCAGCCATGTGCCCGCGCAGGATGTCCCCGAACACCTGAAAGACACTTATAGCGACGAGATGAACGACCTCACTCCTGAGGTGGTCAAGAATTTGGATCATCTTGGGATCGACTACCTCATTCCCATCGGCGGCGACGATACCCTCAGCTATGGTGTCCGCCTTTATCAAGAGGGGGTCAAGGTCATTGCCATTCCCAAGACTATGGACAATGACGTGCCCGGAACCGACTATTGCATCGGTTTTTCCACCTGTGTCACTCGTACCATTCAAATGACAAACTCCCTGCGTACCTCAGCCGGATCACATGAGCGCATCATGGTACTTGAGGTGTTTGGACGCTATGCTGGATTCACCGCTATGCTTCCCACCATGGCAGGAGCAGCCGACCGCTGTGTCATTCCCGAGTACAAGTTCGACATCGAGCGCCTCACCGAACTAATGGTGGAAGATCGCACCGAGAATCCCAGCCGCTATTCTGTGGTACTGGTATCTGAGGGAGCAATGTTTGAGGGCGGCGAGATGGTGTTCAAAGATGCCCAACGCGACGCCTACGGCCACGCCAAGCTAGGCGGCATCGGTGACATTGTAAGCGATCAAATTAAAAAGTTGGGACCCAAATATGACCACGGTCGTTCGGTAAACACCATTACCCAGAAGCTGGGTTACCTGGTGCGAAGCGGTGATCCTGACGCCATCGATTCCATCGTTCCTATGGCGTACGGTAATCTCGCCCTGGACTTGATCCTCAAGGGGGTAGATGGACGGTTAGTGGTGCTGCGCAATGGTCGCTACGACAATATGCCCATCGATGTGGTCACCACGCAGAAGAAGGTGGTCAATGTCAAGGAATTCTACAACATCGACCGCCTGCGTCCCTACTACAAGAGCTTTGAGATGAAGCCGCTCATGATCATGACCAGCGAGTCATTCTGATCAAATCTACTCTAATTTGCCAACGCCCCGGCTTGCCGGGGCGTTTTCTTTTCTGTTTTTGTCCGGCGGAGCGCGTGTAGTGTTATCAGCTGGATTCAATTAAGGAGGCTGCCTTGACGTCCAGCAGCCATAGAACCGGTCTTCCTGGCGTTCGTACTCTCTGTGCTGGCAGTAAATCCTCTTCCAACCTGGTATTTCCTTTCAATACCCTTCGCACTATGGAGGATTTTTCGGCACCGGTGACCAGAAACATCAGCTTTCTTGCTGCATTTATAATCGGCAGATTAAGAGTTATACGTTGTGTTGGACGCTCCTGATAATGTGCGCTAACCAGAGCCACTGGTTCAGTGGTATCTAGTGCGGACGAATCAGGGAAGAGCGACGCTACATGGCCGTCAATCCCCAAGCCAAGATGCACCAAGTCCAGTCGCAATTCAACGCCCAGAACTTGGTCTAGCTGACGTGCATATTCTCTTGCTGCGTCTTTCGGTGGAAGATGAACCGGCACCGTATGTACGTTCTGTTGCGGCATGCCCAACAGTGGAACCCAGCTTGAGAACGCTGTGCCAGCGTTGCTCTCGGGGTGTGAAAGAGGCACCAATCTCTCATCCACCCAAAACAGATGCACCTTGCTCCAATCGACCTGATCCTTTAAAGTGATCAAGTGGGAAAAGAATGGCTGCGGTGTCGATCCGCCGGAGACTGCCATGACGAACTTGCCGCGCTCCGCAATCGCATCCTTTGCCCACTGGATGGTGAAGCGGGCCGCCATCTGTCCCACTGCTTCTGGCGTATCCAAAACATGGATCTTCTTACGATTCACTGCGGTTACCTACTTGTTTAAATGCTTGCAGCCTGAGCACCACACTCTTCCATCGCGTGTCAGCAGTGCGTCCGCTTCCGCTGGACCTTCCGAACCTGCCTCGTACACAATTGGTTCAACATCATTAGATTCCAAATGATGAACCAGCGGGTCCATCAATCTCCACGCTAACTCGATCTCATCACTGCGAGCAAACAGGGCGGCATCGCCTTGCAGCGCGTCCAAAAGCAACCTTTCGTAGGCTTTTGGAAGCGTCATGTCCTCGAAGGTGGTGCGGTAATGGAATTCCATCTCTGCCGGTCTTGTCTCCTGCTCCGATCCCGGCACCTTGGTCTCGATTTTGAGATGTATTCCCTCATCCGGCTGTACGCAGATTGCCAGGCGGTTGGAGGAAAAATCTTCGTCCTTCACTCGATCAAACATCAAGTGGGGAGGGCAGTGAAACTCGATAATGATCTCTGTGTTCTTGCGCACCAGTGCCTTACCCGAGCGCAGGTAAAAGGGAACCCCTTTCCAACGCCAGTTGTCCACGTGCAGCTTGAGCGCGGCATAAGTGGGGGTGGTGCTCTGACTATCTACTCCATCGGCAGCAGTGTATCCCTGGTATTGTGCTGCCACCAATGATTCGGTGTCTATTGATCTTATCGCACTCAACACCTTTACCTTTTCGTTTCTCAAAGCATCCGCGTTGAATGAGGATGGAGGTTCCATGGCTACCAGAGTGAGAAGCTGCAGCAGGTGGTTCTGGAACATGTCACGCAGCACTCCGGCCGAGTCGTAATAGGCACCCCGTTGCTTCACGTCCACCTCTTCTGACACAGTGATTTGCACATTATCGATGTATTGTTGATTCCACAGAGGTTCAAAGATAGCGTTGGCAAAGCGGAAAAAGAGTATGTTCTGCGCTGTTTCCTTGCCCAGGTAATGATCGATGCGGAATATCTGCTTCTCATCGAACACTGCGTGCAGTTCATGGTTCAGTTGGCGGGCAGATTTCTGGCTGCGTCCAAATGGTTTCTCCACTACTAAACGACGCCACCCTTTGTCCTCGCTTGCCATCCCCGCCTGACCCAGGTTGCGTATGATTGGAACAAACAGCGAGGGTGCTGTTGCGAGATAATACAGGTGGTTGGCATTGTTCTCTTCAATTTCGCTCAGGGTTGTGGCGACACTCTCAAGACCGCCTGCCTTTGTTGCGTCACCTGCGGCGTAGAATAGGTTGAGAGCGAATTGATCCCAATGACCCTGGTCCACTGCGCCTTCAACCGTTTCGACACTCTTTCGCATTAACTGGCGAAACGCCTGGTGATCCATTGGCGTGCGCGCGCTGCCTACGATACGCATGAGTGACGGTAGTTGTTTCTGCTGGAACAGTCGAAACAGTGAGGGAACGAGCTTGTGCTTTGCAAGATCGCCTGTTGCGCCAAAGATGATCAGGGTTGTATCCTTTTCCATGCGCTTCTCCAGTTGATTATGTATTCTGGTCGATCTAAGGAGTCAAACTCTTACTCTGGCTGTACAATTTGACAGACACTTGGTGTGAATAAACACTGCCGAATATCGCAACCTCGCATTTGAAAACCTCCCGTAGGTTTTGGGATCTGCAGGAGGTTAATAATCTGATGATGTTGTTACGATGACTAATCGTATTAGAGAAGCGACATCTGCCCTGTGGGTTTGCACAGATCGCGCCCAGAAACCCCGATGAGGCGCACTGCTCTCCCCTGAACCCAATGCCGTTCAAACATCAATTGCGCCGTGCGGCTGATGGTCTCGCCCTCTTCAGTCGGCTCTGCCAGTGCCATTTGCCGGGTGAGAGTGGAGAAATCTCCATATCTGATCTTGATAGCTATCACCCGCGCTGCCAGTTTTCGTCTTTTCAACCTTTTAGCGATGTTGAAGCTCAACTTGTCTATCTGCTCCAGTAATTCCTTGGAATCAGCCACGTCTTTCTGAAAGGTCCGTTCATGGCTCATGGAACGCGACCGGCGACCGGCAGCTACCCGGCGCGAATCCTTCCCCCTTGCCATGCGTGCGATCCCCTCGCCATGCTTGCCGAACAGTTTCCACAACTCTTGTTTCGAAAGTTTCTGCAAGTCGCCCACGGTATGAACCTCCGCCTCTGCTAGCCGGGCAGCAGTGACAGGCCCAATACCCCACAGAACGCGGACCGGCAGCGGCGCCAGGAACTGTTCTTCTTCGCCTGGTCGCACCACGGTCAAACCTCCCGGCTTGTCAAAATCCGAGGCCACTTTTGCCACTAGCTTGCTCGTTGCCACACCCAATGAAGCGCTCAGACCAGTTTTTTCAAGCACCTGCCGCTGCAATCTGCGTGCTGCCCATACTGCCTGGTCCCACGCCTTGATCTCGTCTGTGAGTTCCAAGCAGGCTTCATCGATGCTCATTTGCTCCACTTGTGATGAGGTCTGGCGCACCAGGTCCATGACTTGCTTCGAATAGTCCGAGTACCGGTGGTAGGGTCCGGAAACCACCACCGCGTCAGGGCACAGTTGCAGCGCTCTGAACATGGGCATAGCAGATTTGACCCCAAAGGCACGTGCTTCGTAGCTGGCAGAAGTAACCACTCCTCTGCCAGTGGGCGATCCGCCCACGACCACCGGCTTGCCTTCAAGCTCTGGATTCTCCAGTATCTCCACCGCAGCAAAGAAAGCATCAAGGTCAATATGAATTACAGCGCGAGGTAACTCAGACACCGTCAATCTCCTCCTTTCAGTCTATCACCAGCACCTGCAAGCGCCAAGATCATCGCACATTCTAACCATCTTCGCACGCTGGTTCTTTGCCATATTGAACTGAGATACAGTTGAAAGGGTACAGTGATTGGGACTATAATCAAAGGACTTGAGCTTTGGAGGTGAATGGTGAGCAACGCTATCGATATTGGATCTGTAGAGAATGCATCATTGACTGTCCTGATCGACAATAAGGCTGATCTAATAGTCAAGTCGTCTGATCAGATCAAGTATTTCACTGACAAGCCATTACTCGCAGAGCATGGTTTCTCTGTACTGATTCAACTCGATGATTCAGAGAGAAATATACTATGGGATGCGGGTGTATCGAAAATGGCGTTGTTGGAGAACATGCGTCGGATGAAGCTAGATGTAGCTTCTATTGAAAAGATCGCTCTCAGCCACGGGCACCGCGATCATTTCGCAGCGATGACTGATCTTCTAACTGAGATGGATTTACTTCCTAAACCAAAGGAGTGGAATCCCCCAGTTGATGCAGGGGATATCGATGCGTGGATACAAAGATCTCGGATTCCGATAGTTGCCCATCCCGCAGCCTTCCGTGAACGTTGGTGGCTTGAGGATAGTGGCAAAATGGCAGGCCCGCGTCTTGCTCCACCTAGTCAGGAATGGCAGGCACTTGGTGCAGAAATCATCCTTTCGGAAAGCCCTTACAAACTTGCCCCTGGTTGTTGGACCACTGGCTATGTTCCTAGGAATAGTTTCGAAAAGACGGGTAGATCGAGCAAAATGCGATATCGAAAAGGTGCGTCTTTTGTCGCTGATGACCTGGAAGACGATCAAGCCATTGTGATCAACATTGAGGAGAAGGGCTTGGTCATACTCTCCGGCTGCGCACACTCGGGTATTGTGAACACGATCAAGTATGCAAAGGAATTCACTGGGGTAGATACGATCTACGCCGTCATCGGTGGTTTCCATTTGGCCCGTGCAACTGACGATGAGATCAATCAAACAGTTGATTACATTCAAAGTGTTGAACCGCATCTAGTGGTCCCAACTCACTGCACCGGATCAAAAGCCATCAGAAGATTTGCTAAGGAAATGCCTG
>JBDLKB010000040.1:0-7947 GCA_039714055.1 Chloroflexota bacterium | reverse complement strand
TTATTTAGCAAATACTATCAAGACAGCATGCGATCAAGGATGGATTGAGACAGCTTTAGGGCGAAGACGCTATTTTCCTGTGCTGCAGGGCAAATCCAACGAACGGATATCAGTTCTCGCACGCCAGCGTGCAGAGCGCGAAGCGGTAAATTTCCCTATCCAAGGGACGGCAGCTGACATCATCAAGATTGCAATGATACAACTGCACAAGGAGCTGGCAGAAAGACATTTACAGGCGAGACTGCTTCTTCAAGTGCATGACGAGTTGTTGTTGGAAGTTCCTCGAGATGAATTGTCACAAACGAGAGACATTGTGGTTCAAGTGATGAAGAGCGCGTACGAACTCAATCCCGAGCTAGTAGTGGATACTAAAACCGGGTCAAATTGGCGCGACCTGAATTGATTCGTTGCATCGAGGAATCACTCTGCTATACTCTCTACTGACGTCTAGCAATTTGGAGGGATTATGCAACATTTCCTAAGTCTTACAGAACATTCCGCACAAGATATCCTGCACCTTCTTGATCTCGCGCTGACTATCAAGCAGGATTTCAAGATGGGCTCAGGTAAACCACTGCTGCAAGGGAAGACACTAGCAATGGTGTTTCAGAAACCATCGCTGCGTACCCGTGTGTCATTTGATATGGCAATGATCCAGCTTGGTGGACAGGCTCTGTACCTGTCGCCCCAGGAAATCCAATTGGGAAAACGTGAGAGTGTTGCTGATGTGTCTAGAGTTTTATCAAGATACGTCGACGGGATCATGGCTCGAGTGTTTGCTCATGACGATATCTTGGAGCTAGCAAAATACGCATCAGTGCCTGTGATCAACGGATTATCAGATCTCAACCATCCCTGTCAGGGGCTCGCCGATCTGCTTACCATCGTTGAGCACAACGGTTCTGTCCAGGGGCAGCGAATTGTGTTTATCGGTGACGGGAACAATGTAGCGCGAACTTTGATGTTTGGAGCTGCTCTGTTGGGTGCTGATTTTGTAGCTGCATCTCCGGAAGCTTATGTTCTTGCGGACAATGATATAAAGCTTGCACGTCAATATGCAGAGTCAAGCGGTGGGAAGGTTACATTGATTGGTGACCCGATGAAGGCAGTAAAGGGAGCCAATGTCATTTACACTGATACATGGACAAGCATGGGGCAGGAAATGGAAGCAGAAGAGAGGCGCAAGTCATTTGCCCGCTATCAGGTAAACGAATCATTGGTCAGCCTTTCTGCAAAGGACTGTATCGTGATGCACTGCTTGCCAGCGCATCGTGGCGAAGAGTTAACTGATCAAGTGGCTGATGGACCAAATTCTGTGATCTTTGACCAAGCTGAAAATCGCTTGCACGCACAAAAGGCGATTCTGGTGGCATTGATGGGTTAAGGCGTATCGACTGGAAGATATCTGTGTTGTCTTTAATTGGAGAGTATGGTGACTGGTAACCGACGGAAATACATGGAAGCGTTGAAACTGGGTGCTGACCTGGCTTGGGAATCCGAGTGGGAACAAGCAATCGAGCATCTTAAAGTAGCGCGAGATGAGTTTCCGGATAATCCCAAACCCTATACCAGGCTGGGTCAGGCTTACGATGAATTGGGACAACTTGAGGATGCTCTTGAAAACTACGTACATGTCACGCGCCTGAATCCGAAAGACGTCATCGCTTTGGGTCGAATTGCGGACATCCAGGAACGTATGAACGAGCCAGCACAAGCGGCGCGCACTTTAATGGCGATCGCAGAATTATGTGTTGCTCGTAAAGATGAGCTGGGGGCTTTGGCCTATTGGGAGAAGGCGGCGCAGCTAGAGCCGATGCTGCTGGGTGCTCGTCAGCGACTGGCTCTGGCATATCATCGACAAGATAGACTTGAAGATTCCATTGCAGAACGACTGGCGCTGGCTCATATCTATCAGAAACAAGGCAATACACGCCAGGCAGCTTCGATATGTAAAGCAGCTCTTGAGCTAGATCCTGACAATGAGGCAGTGCTGGGAGCCATCGCTTCCCTAAAGGCGGGCGTGGATTTAGCGATCATCGAAACTGCTACCAAAGTTGAGAGAGCTGCCGAAGTTGAGGTCGGTTTGGACATCGCTGAGGAACCAGTTGCAGCAGAATTAGGTGATCTCTCGGATTTCACTGGTAGTCCCGCAGATGAAGCAGGTCAAACTGCGCTCGCTGACCTCGCAGATTTGGTGTTTGATGACACTGTCGATGATGAAAGTATTTCTGTTCAGCGTGACGCCATGATTGGACGCGCTCTTGAGTGTCAGGCAAGTGGAGAATATGACGAAGCGATATCAGCTTATAAGAAGGTAGTCGAAAGCGGTTACGGAAATCCAGCTATTCACTTTAGCCTTGGTCTCTTGCTGAAGGAGAGACTTCAGTTTCTCGAAGCTACAGAGCACTTTGAGCAGGCAGCAAATGACCCCGAGTATTCACTTGGCGCTCGATTTGCACTTGGTGAATGCTTCCGCGCTAGGGGGCGACACAAAGAAGCAGCGATCAACTTCCTTGAAGTGGCTCGCATCGTCGATATGCAGACTGTTGGAAGAGATGAAGTGGACGATCTTGTCCGGCTGTATGAGAATCTTGCGAATTCACACATAATGCTGGGGCAGGAGGATCAAGCAGCAGAATTTTCTGACAAATTGGTCGAATTTCTTGGAACTCGTGGCTGGGAAGACAAGGTTCGTGATGCGCGAGATCGCTTGGATTCGATTTCAGTATTAGGGCATTCCGCCACACTTGCTGAGATTCTTACCGCACCTGAGTCAGATGAACTTGTCAAGTCTATATCCCTTTGTGATGAATATGCTAGGCGAGGTTACCTAGAGTCAGCAGTAGAGGAATGTTTACGTGCTATAAGTCTGGCTCCAACCTTTCTGCCAACACATGTAAGGTTGGCGCAACTGCTGCAGCAAAGAGGCATAGTTACTAGTGCCGCCAGCAAACACAAAGCCATTGCGGACACCTATCTTCAAAGAGGTGATATCAATCGAGCTATCGACGCATACGAATCAGCGGTTGAGTTAGAGCCGTTTGAAATCAGCAGACGTCAGATGCTGATTGATCTGCTAAAGACACATGGCGAGATTGGACGAGCACTGGAACACACACTAACTATTGCCGAGAATCATGCATCACTTGGTCAATTGAAGCGAGCGCGAGATCAATATGAGAGTGTGATCGCATTATCAAATCGCGCTGACAGTGCGTCTGTATCTGAGACAGCGATAATGAAGAAAATCGCTGACATTGACACACAGCAGCTTAACTGGAGAGGAGCTGTATCTAACTACTCACGGATCATTGAGATTGATCCAGACGATAACGAGACCAGAAGAAGGCTCATTGAGCTGCAGATGAGAATTGGAAATTCAGACACTGCAGAAGCGGAGATGGATCAATATCTCCAGAGAATGAGCGTGGTCGAGGATTCAGAAACCATCTTGGAGACTTTGACCTCTTTTGTGGAACAGTGGCCCGAGTCCGAACACTTTCGCAAACGATTGGCTAGCACCTATGCATACATTGGTGACAAGCAGAATGCTGTAGCACATCTTGACCAAATGGCGGACAATCAATTGAATGCTGATCGAAAGGAAGATGCAATAGCCACAATCGAGACTATTCTTTCTCTTGATCCAGACAATGCTGACCAATATCACGAGATGCTCGATAAACTCAAGGACGTATCTTGAACGAGATATGGTATATCATTCAGACAATTACTTGGACCAGCATTATCGACATTCTGTTGGTAGCGGTCATCTTTTTCCTTATATTGGCACTGGTGCGGGGGACTCGTGCAGTGCAGGTTCTCCGAGGGGCACTGATTATTGTCTTATTGGTGCTTGCCTTAACCTCAATCGCTGGTCTACCTGCGTTTGGGTGGTTGATTGAGAAAACCGTCCCTGCGATATTGCTTTCTATTCCAGTGATTTTCCAACCCGAACTGCGTCGGGCGCTCGAAAGACTGGGTCAAACGGGCAGGCTGTTTAGAGGATTCCAAGAGGAACCCGAAGCGGCGATGATAGGAAATGTCGCTGAGGCATGCCAGAGATTGTCAGATAGGCGTCGTGGGGCTTTAGTGGTTCTTGAAAGAGACACCGGTCTGCAAGAGTACATCGATACGGGGACAGTGGTCGATGCGGAGATATCTCGGCAGCTGATTGAGACGATATTCTTTCCCTCCACAGAGTTGCACGATGGAGCAATCATCGTCCGTAATGGTCGCATAATTGCCGCAGAATGTGTCTTACCGCTTTCCTCGGCAAAGGCACATAGTGGTGATAGGCATTTCGGTTTACGTCACCGTGCCGCCATGGGGGTTAGTGAAGTTAGTGATGCTATAGTAGTTGTTGTGTCGGAAGAAACTGGTCATATCTCAGTTGCACACAATGGCAGGATGATCCGCCGACTCGACGCGAAACGACTGCGGACGATATTGCGGGCGTTCTATCAGCCAAGAATACAGCAAGCCTGGCGTCAGTGGATTCCACGGATATTCAATCGTGACCAGGCGGAGGATGTACGTTCTGCCTGATGAATGCCGTGACAAGTTTGGTGGATAGGTGGTGTTGATTTGATTCGTTGGTTTGTGCGTAATCTAGGGACAATGGTTCTAGCGCTGATACTCGCGATTGTGGTCTGGATCGTCGCCGCACAGGAGGAGAATCCCATTGTTGCGCGGGAACTATCAGAGCCTGTGCCGATATTATACGCAAATTTGCCAGACGGTGTGGTCATTAGCAATAACCCTCCAATAGAGATGAAACTCGGTGTTTACGGACCGGAAAAAACGCTGGACGCACTACAGATCTCTGACTTTATAATTGAGGTCGATCTAGCTTCAGTTCCGTATGGTGGGATTCAAGTACCATTGCAAATAAGTGTTGATGAACCACATGTGAAGGTGACATCACAACAATATGAGACCGTAGAAGTTGTGCTAGAGGAGTATCGGACACGCTCAATTCCAGTTGATGTGATATTAGTTGGTTCTGTTGCCATTGGTCATGTCGCTGGAGAGGCAACCATTGACCCAGATGCTATTCTCTTGGAAGGACCATCCTCTGTCTTAGATCCGGTTCACAAGGCAGAGATAAGGGTGTCGATTGAGGGTGCACGGGAGACGATACAGGAGACATCATTGGTACAGTTGAGAAATAAAGAAGGTCTGCAGCTGACAGGTTTTGACGTAGCCGACCTTCAAGTGTCAGCGACTGTGCCAATCACTAAATCTGACGAATATACCGAGTTGTTTGTGACAGTAGATCTCTCTGGCACCATTGCCAGTGGATATAGACTGACCGATTACAAGGCTGACCCAACCAAAGTCACGATATTTGGGGCCCCAGATGTGATCGCTGCCTTGCCAGGGTTTGTGAGTACTGAACCCGTAGATGTTACAAACGCAGATGTTTCATTGACTAGGCGTGTTGGTCTGTTAATTCCTGAGGGAGTAACAGTCATCGGATCTCAGGATGTGGTTGTAGAGATAATGATCGAACCGGTAATAACTACATTGACATTTCCTTGGCGCCCTACTGTTTTCGGTCCGGAAATTGGATATACCGCCACTTTGTCGGTGGATGTGGTTAATGTGACTCTGGTTGGTCCCTTGGACCTGATTGACATATTCAATCCCGAGTCCGATCTGGCGATGTCATTGAGTTTGTATGGCTTGGATGTGGGAGCGCATGAGGTTGAACCTGTTGTTGTCAGTCGAATTCAGGGAGTAGAAGTTGAACGGTTGCTACCAACCACTATTCTGGTGGAGATATCTCTGGTGCCAACACCTGAACCGGGGTCAAACTCATCATCGGGCAGTAGCAATCAGCAAGCAACGCCCAGCGCTACTCCATCGCCAACTGTCAGCCCTTGATCCATCACAAGGACAGGTTACCGAGGAGTACTGATAAATGCGCAAGCCCATGGTGGCACTTGTTGGTCGACCTAATGTTGGCAAATCGACACTGTTCAATAGAATCATTGGTAGGCGAGTTGCAGTAGTATCTGAGGTACCTGGCACTACGCGCGACCGGATTCATGCAGATGCTGAATGGGCGGGTAGAGAATTCATAGTTGTTGACACTGGGGGAATAGAGGTTGTTGCTGGTTACCACACTGATCCAATCTCGGAGGATTCAGCTCGCTTCTTGCCAATGATCCTTTCGCAAGCATCGACTGCTATTGATGCTGCAGATCTGGTGGTATTTCTGGTTGATGCAAAGAGTGGATTAACCGCTGCGGATCAAGAGGTCGCAGAGATTCTTAGACGATCCACAAAACCTGTGATCGTGGCTGCAAACAAAGCAGAAAGTGAGTCAGCCCAAAGCCAGTCAGTCGAATTCTATGTTCTGGGATTAGGTGAAGTAATACCTGTCTCTGCCTTGCATGGAGTGGGAACTGGTGATCTGATGGACAAGATCATTGAGGCACTTCCTCAGTGGGAATCTGAAGAAGATGAGGTCGACACTATTAGCATTGCGATTGTTGGGCGACCGAATGTGGGTAAGTCATCATTATTGAACGCTTTCCTTGGTCATGAACGATCGATTGTGAGTCCCATCTCCGGAACCACACGAGACGCGATTGATACCGAGGTTGTTTATCACGATAGACATGTTACTTTGATTGATACTGCTGGTATCCGTCGACGAGGTAAGATAGATCGCGGGATCGAAAAATACAGTGTTCTCAGAGCGCTGCAAGCAATCAACCGAGCTGATGTGGCGCTACTGATCCTTGACGCCGTGGAGGGTATCACTGCTCAAGATGAGCATGTTGCGGGATTTATTCTCGAGGAAGGTACAAGCGTGGTTGTGGTAGCGAACAAGTGGGATGCTGTACAAAAAGACTCGTACACCATGCTCGAGTATTCGAAAACGATTCGTCACGAGCTTCGTTTTATGGATTATGTGCCCCTGGTGTTTACTTCAGCTCTCACTGGAAAAAGGGTACCTCAAGTGCTGGAGACTGCTTTCGAAGTGTACGATGCACGTTTTCAACGAGTGAATACTGGTCAGTTGAATCGCTTGTTACGAAATGCACTAGCTAGTCACGCACCGCCATCTAGGTGGGGCAGAAGATTAAAGATCTACTATGCAACACAGGCAGCGGTTGACCCGCCCACATTCGTGCTATTTGTCAACGATCCGAAACTGGCGCATTTTTCATACCGGCGATACCTGGAGAATGTAATTAGAGAGCAATACCCATTCAAAGGGACCCCCCTGGTTGTTCGATATCGGGCGCGAGATGAAGATTGATGCTGGATAGTCTATGGTGTAACCAAGATCAGCCGCTCAGATGACAACACTAGCATCGTTGGTCCCCAATTGGCATCGAATGCAACCAACTGATCTACAGGCGAATCGCCGATTTGTGTTGAATGAAACTGCGACCAAGTATCGCCACCATCAATACTGAAATACACCCCAGCTTCTGTTCCGATAAAGCATCTGCCGTCTGACATCACTGACGCAGAATTTAACCCCCTACCTTCAAAAACATAGTTCTGTACCGCAACACTTTCAAGTCCAGTTGCAGAAGATATCCATGTATTTCCACCATTGCCGCTGTGATATACCGCAGAGGGGGTGGTGAACCACACATCGTCCGCATCATTCGGTTGAAGGGCTATGTCTGTGATCCAGAATTCGAGACCTTTGATCATCGTATTCCATGTTATACCGCCATCATCTGAGCGGAAGAGTGCACCGCTTCCGCCTTCAGAATTGCCAGTTGCGTACAATCGATTGCTCATGGATTGAGGAGCCACAATGGAAGTCAAGGTATACAAACCCCAATCATCGTAAGACATCAACTGCCAGGAACTTCCCCCATCTGTTGTCTTGTATGCTCCAGCACAACCAATAGCCCAGGCAATATTCGGATCTGATGTATGGAAGGCCGCTGGTTTCAAATCAGCTCCATGGGG